>NZ_JBJGZO010000004.1:0-242790 GCF_054050575.1 Blastococcus sp. SYSU D00868 | reverse complement strand
CCCCCCCGCCCCCCCCCCCCCCCCCCCCCCCCCCCCCCCCCCCCCCCCCCCCCCCCCCCCCCCCCCCCCCCCCCCCCCCCCCCCCCCCCCCCCCCCCCCCCCCCCCCCCCCCCGCGCCCCGGCCGTTGACAGCACGCCCTGTGACCCAGACCATGGGATACGGCGTTCTACCCCCAAGGGAGTCTCCGTTATGGCGGACCTGCTCGCCCCCCGCTCCTCCTACATCGCCGGCCGGTGGGCCGGCACCGCCGCCACCTTCGCGGTGGAGGACCCGGCCGACGAGTCGGTGCTCTGCGAGGTCGCGTCGGCGACGCCGGCCGAGGTCGAGGAGGCGGTCGCGACGGCGCGGGCGAGCTTCGACTCCGGGGTGTGGGCCGACCGCCCGGCGGCCGAGCGCGCCGAGGTCGTGCGGGCGTTCCTCGACGCGCTGGCCGCCCTGCACGCACCGCTGGTCGCCAGCATCTCCGCCGAGGCCGGCCAGCCCGTCTGGTTCGCCGAGATGACCCAGGTCGGCGCCGGGCTCGAGCTGGGCCGGCGCACCGTCGACCTCTACCTGTCGATGCCGCACGAGGAGGCCAATCCCGTCCCCGTCGACGAGCTGGTCCGCGGCCGGGTCGCGCTCAGCGTCCGCCGCCACGAGCCGGTCGGCGTCGTCTCGGCGATCACCCCGTACAACGGCGCCTTCATCATGGCGATGCAGAAGCTGGTGCCGGCGCTGATGGCGGGCAACTCCGTCGTCCTGCGGCCCAGTCCGCTGACCCCGCTGTCGTCGCTGGCCCTGGGGCTGGCCGCCGAGGCCGTCGGCCTGCCGCCCGGCGTGCTCAGCGTCGTGGTCGAGGAGGGCTCGGCCGGCGCGGAGGTGATGACCACCGACCGGCGGGTGGACATGGTGTCGTTCACCGGCTCCACCGCCGTCGGGCGGCAGATCCTCGCCCAGGCGGCACCGACGGTGAAGCACGTGGCGCTGGAGCTCGGCGGCAAGTCCGCGCAGGTCTACCTGCCCGACGCGCTGCACCGGGTCGCCCAGGGCGCCGCCGCCGTCGTCGCGGCCACCGCCGGGCAGGCCTGCGTCGCCGCCACCCGCATGGTCGTGCCGCAGGAGAGCAAGGACGACGTCCTCGCCGCGGTGACCGCCGCGTACGGCGCGCTCACGGTGGGCCCGCCGACCGCCGCCGACACGGTGCTGGGGCCGGTGATCAGCGCCGGGCAACGCGCCCGCTGCGAGCGCTTCGTGGCCCTGGCCGAGGAGCACGGCGGCAAGGTCGTCGCCGGCGGCGGCCGGCCGGAGGGGCTGGACCGCGGCTACTACTTCTCCCCCACGGTCCTCGACGTGCCGGACAACGCCAACCCGGCGGCGCAGGAGGAGATCTTCGGTCCGGTCCTCACCGTGATCGGCTACCGCGACCTCGACGACGCCGTCCGGATCGCGAACGACAGCGACTACGGCCTGTCCGGCCAGGTCTACGGCGCCGACGTCGCCGCGGCCACCGCCGTCGCCCGCCGGCTGCGCACCGGCGCGGTCAACGTCAACACCTCCGTCTTCAGCGCCTACGCACCCAGTGGCGGCTACAAGCAGTCGGGTCTGGGGCGGGAGCGCGGGCCCGACGGGATCCGCGCCTTCCAGGAGGTCAAGCACATGTCCATCGGCGAACTGCCCCGATAGAAACCCATCCCAGGAGCGAGACATGACGACCGAAGCGACTCCGTCCACCGACCTGAACCTCGACTGGCTGATCTCCGTCGACGACCACGTGCTCGAGCCGCCGCACCTGTGGGTCGACAGGGTGCCGGCCAAGGACCGGGACCGGGCGCCGCGGCTGGTGGTGGAGGACGACGGCAGCGACTACTGGCTGTACGAGGGCAAGAAGATGCCGGGCTCGGGCCTGTCCGCCGTCGTCGGCAAGAAGAAGGAGGACTTCAGCCCCGAGCCGATCAGCTACGCCGAGATGGCGCCGGGCTGCTACGACCCGGTGGCGCGGCTGGAGGACATGGACCGCGCCGGCATCCTCGCCTCGCTGAGCTTCCCCTCGCTCCCCCGGTTCTGCGGGCAGCTGTTCGCCGAGGCCAACGACCGCGACTTCGGCCTGGTCTGCCTCAAGGCCTACAACGACTGGATGATCGAGGAGTGGTGCGGCGCGGCACCCGGCCGCTACATCCCGCTGACCCTGATCCCCATCTGGGACACGGCGCTGGCGGTGCAGGAGATGGAGCGCTGCGCCGCGATGGGCTCGCACGCCTTCGCGTTCTCGGAGAACTTCGCCCCGCTGGGCTACCCGACGATCAACGACAAGGACCGGCACTGGGAGCCGGTGCTCGCCGCGGCCAACGACCTGGAGATGGTGGCGTGCATGCACGTCGGGTCGTCCTCGACGCTGCCGGCGATCGCCCACGACGCGCCGTTCATGGCGAACTTGACCTGGGGCGCCAGCCGCACCTCCGGCACCATGCTGGCCTGGCTGTTCAGCGGCTGGTTCCAGAAGTACCCGAACCTGAAGATCGCGCTGTCCGAGGGCGAGATCGGCTGGATCCCCTACTTCCTCGAGCGCGGCGAGCAGGTCCTGGACAAGCAGCGGCACTGGGTCAAGAAGGGCGTGCAGTTCATGGACCACGCCGGCGGCGGCAACGTCATCGACTACGACGACTTCGACCTGCGGCAGCTCTACAAGGACCACGTCTTCGGCTGCATGATCGAGGACAAGCACGGCATCGCCTCGATCGACGAGATCGGCGAGGACAACATCATGTGCGAGACGGACTACCCGCACTCGGACACCACCTGGCCGGACAGCATCCACATCGTCAAGCGGATCATCGACCACCTGCCGGCGGAGACGCAGTACAAGATCCTGCGCGGCAACGCGGAGAAGCTCTACCAGTTCACCCCGGCCGAGCCCCCGGCCGTCTCCCGTGCCTGACGAGGTCCCCGCGGGCCTCGCGGTCGCCATCGACCGCGAGGCCTGCCTCGGCACCGGGATGTGCATCGTCTACGCGCCGCAGACGTTCGCCCACGACGACGAGACGAAGGCGGTCCTGCAGGACCCGCCGCACGATGCCGCGGCCGACGTCGCCGGCGCCGTGGAGGCGTGCCCGGTGGGCGCGCTCGCCCTGCGGCACCCCTCCGCCGCGGAGGGGTGAGCCGAGGGGTGGGGCCGCCCGGGTCCCACCCCTCCCCCGTCCCCCGGTCCGGCCGCCGCCGGCCGGCGTCCCAGGTCCACGATCCCGACCCGATCCCGACCCCGACCCGGCACCGGAGCCGGCCGACAGGAGTGCCGAGAGATGACCGCACCATCGACAGGGACCGCGCCGCTGCTCGACGTGGACCGGGTCCGCGAGCTGTTCGACCTGCGCGGCGCCTACATGGCGCACAACGGCGGCGGCTACGCGCGCGACCCGCACCCGCTGTGGGCGGCGCTGCGCGAGCAGGCGCCGGTGCACGAGGGGACCCTGCATGCGCTGACCGAGGGCGCCGAGGACTGGGTGTTCCAGGGCCTGCCCGAGCCCGACCGGCCGCACTTCACCGCGTTCACGTACGCGGCCTGCAACGACGTCTACAAGGACAGCGAGCTGTTCGCCTCCTCGCCCAGCGCCGTCGACCCCACCGGCTCGGCCGGTGTGGAGAGCAGCATGCTGTCGATGGGCGGGGCGCAGCACCGCCGCTACCGCGCGCTCGTGCAGCCCCGCTTCACCCCCAAGGCCGCCGAGTGGTGGATGCGCAAGTCCATCCAGGAGACCGTCGACGCGCTCGTCGCCCACCTCGCGCCGCGCGGACGGGCCGAGCTCAACGTCGACTTCTGCGCCGCCATCCCGGTGCTCACCATCACCGGCGCCTTCGGCATCCCGGTCGAGCAGGCCCTCGACGTCCGGGCCGCCATGCGCAACCCCGCCGAGCTGGTCGCGATGGTCGCCCCGCTGGTCGCGGCCCGCCGGGAGGACCCGCGCGACGACCTGATCAGCGTCCTGGTCCAGTCCGAGGTCGCCGACGAGGACGGCGTCGTCCACCGGCTGACCGACCCGGAGATCTACTCCTTCTGCCTGCTGCTGCTCCTGGCCGGCTCGGGCACGACGTGGAAGCAGATGGGCATCACGCTCACCGCGCTGCTCCAGCGGCCGGAGGTGCTGGCCGCCGTCCGCGACGACCGCCGGCTCCTGCGCCCGGCCATCGAGGAGGCGCTGCGCTGGGAGCCGACCGACCCGATGTTCTCCCGCTTCGTCACGGCCGACACCGACTTCCACGGGGTGCACCTGCCCAAGGGCGCCGTCCTGCACATCGCCCTCGGCGCCGCCAACCGCGACCCCGCGCGCTGGGAGCGTCCCGACGAGTACGACATCCACCGGCCGCCGCGGCCGATGCTCGCCTTCGGCGGCGGCCCGCACATCTGCCTGGGCATGCACGTGGCCCGCGCCGAGATGGTCGCCGGCATCGGCGCGCTGCTGGACTCCCTGCCCGACCTGCGCCTGGACCCGGACGCCGAGCCGCCCCGGTACGTCGGCTTCTACGAGCGGGGCGCGACCGCCATCCCCGTCGTCTTCGACAGCTGAAGGGACCCCCGACATGGCCACGTACCAGCAGATCGACGGCACGCTGCTCAACGCCGAGCACGTGCAGCGCTATCGGGAGACCGACGGGGAGGTCGGCTACATCTGGAACGGGGTGCCGATCCTCCTGCTGACGACGACCGGCCGGAAGAGCGGGGAGCGCCGCACGACGCCGCTGATCTTCGCCCGCGACGGCGAGGACTACCTCGTGGTCGCCTCGCAGGGCGGGGCGCCGACGCACCCGAACTGGTACCTCAACCTGCTCGCCGACCCGCGCGCGGAGATCCAGGTGAGGGCCGAGCACATCCCGGTGACCGGCCGCGCCGCGACCGAGGAGGAGCGCCCCCGGCTGTGGGACGTCGTCCGCGGCCCGTGGCCCAACTACGACGTCTACCAGGAGCGCACCGACCGGGTGATCCCCGTCGTGGTGCTCACCCCGGCCGGGGGTGCCGGGCGTGCCTGAGCAGACGCCGCAGGCCTTCGACGGCCTCCGGGTCGTCGAGCTCGCGCAGTGGGTGTTCGTCCCCGTGGCCGGCGCGCTGCTGGCCGACTGGGGGGCCGACGTCGTGCACGTCGAGCCGCTGACCGGCGACCCCTACCGCGGGCTGATGACCCAGGGCATCGGCTCGGACGCCGGCGGGGTGAACGTGTCGATGGCGCTGGCCAACCGCGGCAAGCGGTCGATCGCCCTCGACGTCCGCACCGAGCGCGGGCAGGAGGTGCTGCACCGGATGCTCGAGTCGGCCGACGTGTTCCTCACCAACCTGCGCCCGGGGGCGCTGGAACGCCTGGGCCTGGGCGCCGAGGAGCTCACCGCCCGCTACCCGCGGCTGGTCTACGCCCGCGGCCACGGCTACGGCGCCCGCGGCCCGGACGCCGACCAGGCCGGTTACGACTCCTCGGCGTTCTTCGCCCGCGGCGGGCTGGCGCACATCCTCACGCCGCCGGGCCTGGAGTACCCGATCGGCCAGCGCGGCGCGATGGGCGACCGCAACGGCGCGATGGCGCTGGCCTTCGGCATCGCCGCGGCGCTGCTGCGCCGGGAGCGCGGCGGCGCCGGCGGGGTCGTCGACGTGTCGCTGCTGGCGACCGCCATGTGGACGCTGTCGTCGGACGTGCTGGCGGCGCTCAGCGGGCAGGCGCCGCGGCCCAACCCGGGCCGCGGGCCGACCCCGAACCCGCTGACCGGCACCTACCGCACCGCCGACGGCCGGCACGTGCAGCTGGTGTTCCTGGAGGCCGACCGCTACTGGGCGCCGTTCTGCAAGCTCGTCGGTCGGCCGGAGCTGGTCGACGACCCCCGGTTCGCCGACATCCACGCCCGCCGGGAGCACAGCGCCGAGTGCGTGGCGCTGCTGGACGAGGAGTTCGCCAAGCGGACGCTCGCCGAGTGGGTCGAGCTGCTGCGCGGGCTGGACGCCCCGTGGGCGCCGGTGCAGTCGGTCCCCGAGCTGCTGGACGACCCGCAGGTCGCCGCCAACGACTACATCGGCACGGTCGACGACGGCGGCACCACCTACCGGCTGCCCAACGTGCCGGTGCAGTTCGACGGCCGGCCGGCGCAGCTGCGGCGCGGGCCCGAGCACGGCGAGCACACCGAGACCGTGCTGCTCGAGCTGGGCTACGGCTGGGACGACATCGCCGAGCTGCAGTCGTCGCGGACGATCCCGTGACGGCCGCCTCGGAACGCCCCGACCAGCGCCCGGTCCCGGTGCCCGACGAGCTGTCGGCGCCGTTCTGGGCGGCGGCCGCCCGGCACGTGCTGACGCTGTCGCGGTGCTCGGACTGCGGCACGCTGACCCACCCGCCCGACGTGGTCTGCGACGCGTGCGGCAGCACCGACCCGCGGTTCGCAGCGGTGCCGGTCGACGGGCGCGGCGCCGTCCGCTCGTGGACCGTCGTCCGTCAGTCGTTCCTGCCCGGCTTCGCCGACCTGCTGCCGTTCGTGCTCGTCGACGTCGAGCTGACCGAGGCCCCCGACGTCCGCCTGGTCGGGCGGCTGCTCGACGGGCCGGACGCCGCGCTGAAGGCCGGCTCGCCGGTCCGGGTCGCCTTCGAGGACCTGCGCGAGGGCGTCGCCGTCCCGGCGTTCGAGCTGGCCATGTCGGCATGAGGAGGGCGTCGTGACCGCGCGGAACCGGGTGGCGATCGTGGGCTACGCGCAGAGCCCGGTGACCCGGCACGCCGACCGCACGCTCGGCGCGCTGACGGTCGACACGGCCCGCGCGGCCATCGCCGACGCCGGCCTGACCCCCGCCCAGGTCGACGGGTACGTGACGGCGACGCTCTTCCCGACCTCCGGCGAGCACGCCGTGGTCGACGGCGTCAGCGTCGTCTCCGCCGACTGGCTGGCCGCCCGCCTGCACCCCAACCCGAGTTACGCCGCGGGCTTCTCCGGGCTCGGGCAGATCCCCGGCTCGATGGCGATCGCGGTGAACGCCGTGGCCAGCGGCGCGGCGGAGTACGTCCTGGTGCACCGGGCGCTGCACAACCCGCCCGGCAGCTACCACGCCACGAGCACCACCGAGTTCCGCGGGCCGATGCAGTGGACCGCCCCGCAGGGCTTCTTCGGGCCGCTGGCGATGATCGCGCTGACCTACAACGAGTACGCGCAGCGGTACGGCGCCTCCCGCGAGGCGCTGGCCGAGGTCGTGGTGGAGGCCCGGAAGAACGGGGCCCGGCTGCCGTGGTCGTACTGGTCCGGCCGCCCGCTGACCGCCGAGCAGTACCTGGCCGACCCGATGCTGGACGACCCGATCGGCCGGTTCGACTGCGACATCCCCGTCGACGGCGTCGCCGCGTTCGTGCTCACCACCGCCGAGCGGGCCCGCGACCTGCCGCACCGGCCGGTGCACGTCTCCGGTTACGCCACCGGCGGCCCGCCGAAGCGCCGGCTGCCCGCGCACTGGCCGCTGGACGACCTCATGACCGCCGGCGCCGGGATGGCGCAGCGGCTGTGGGCCGGCGCCGGGATGGGGCTGGACGACATCGACCTGCTGCAGGTCTACGACGGCTTCTCGCCGCTGGTCTACCTGTGGTTGGAGGCGCTGGGCCGCTGCCCGGTCGGCGAGGGCCACCGGTACGTGCGCGACGGCGGCATCGACAGCGACCGCCCGGACGCCGACCCGGTGCTGCTGTCCGGCGGCTCGCTGGGCAACGGCCGCATGCACGGCGTCCCGCAGATGCTGGAGTGCTACCTGCAGGTCGCCCACCGGGCGGGTGAACGCCAGCGGGACGGCGTCACGACCGCGTTATCCTGCCACTCGTCACCGCACCTCGGGGGTGCGCTGATCTACAGCGCGGAGGCCACCTGATGGCGGACAACGTCGAGGACGCCGAGGGTCCGCAGTCCTCCTGGGTCACGCGGGCGGCCGACCGGGCCCCGAGCGTGCAGAACTCGCGGCTGCGCAGCATGCAGCGGGCGCAGCAGATCGTCGACGCCGCCCGCCGGCTGGTCAGCAGCAACCAGGGCGACTTCACCACCCACCAGCTGGTGCGCGAGGCCGGGATCGCGATCCAGACGCTGTACAAGCACTTCCCGAGCAAGGACCACGTGATGCTCGCGGTCCTCGAGGACACCATCGGGGAGTCGGCGGAGTCGCTGCAGGACGCCGGGTCCGCCATCGAGGACCCGGTGGAGCGGCTGCGGTTCTACGTGTACTCGGTCGTCTCCGGCCTGGACCGGGAGGGCAACCGCTTCATCCCGGCCGAGCACTGGCGGCTGATCCAGCTCTACCCGGACGAGGTGGAGCAGGCCCGGCGGCCGATCGCCGAGCTGTTCGCCAAGGCGCTGCAGGACGCCGCGCAGCAGCACCTCATCGACCCCGCCGACGTGGAGCAGGCCGCCTGGTTCACCAACCAGCTGCTGCTGTCGACCTTCCACCACCACGCCTTCGCCACGACGCGGGAGTCCAGCGAGGTCATCGCGGCGCACCTGTGGGCGTTCCTGCTGCGCGCCTACGGCGGCGGGGCCGCCGACCCCGCGGCCGCGCCGCCCCCCGCCGCGCCGCCGCCGCCCGCCCCGCCCCCCGCGCCCCCGGCGCCGGCGGGCTGACCGCCCGGCGCCCGCAGCGCCGGCACCACCTCGGCCAGCAGCCGGCGGGCCACGGCGCCCGGGTCGCCGGTGCCCACGGCCGGCACCAGCACCAGGTGCCGGGCGCCGGCGTCGACGAACGCCTGCAGCACGGCGGTCACCTCGCGCGGGGTGCCCGCCGCGGCGACGGCGTCGAGCATCCTGGTGAGGTCCTGGCGGTAGGTGCCGCCGAGGGTGCGGGCCGCCTCCTGGCGCGCGCGGGCGCCGTCGTCGTCCAGGTTGACGAAGACGAACGCGTACCAGCCGAATCCCGCCAGGTCCCGGCCGGCCGCGGCCGCGTGCTCGCGGACCGTCGCCACCGACGCCGCGTAGCGGCGCGGCGAGTACAGGTAGGGCATCCAGCCGTCGCCGAGCAGCGCCGCCCGGCGCATCGCCGGCTCCCTGCGGCCGGCGACGACCACCGGCGGGCCGCCGGGCTGCACCGGCGCCGGGTGGATGCGGACGTCGGCCATGGGGTGGAACGGCCCGTCGTGCGTGACCTCCTCGCCGGTCCACAGCCGGCGCAGCAGTGGGATGGCCTCGTCGGTGCGCCGGCCCCGCTCGGCGGTCGGGACGCCGCAGGCGCGGAACTCCTGCGGGTACTCGCCGCCCACGCCGACCCCGAGCACCACGCGGCCGCCGGTGGCGCGGTCGAGGTCGGCGACCTGCTTGGCCACGATCGCCGGCGGATAGAGCGGCAGCAGCAGCACCGCCGTCCCGATCCGCACCCGCTCGGTGACGGCGGACAGCCGGGCCAGCGCCGTCACCGCCTCCGGCGAGGGGTTCGAGGAGGCGACGTGGCCGCCGGTCCAGAGCGAGTCGGCGCCGAGCCGCTCCAGCCGGACCGCGGCGGCCACGTCGCCGCCCACCATGAACCCGACCTCGAGGCCGCCGGTCCCCTCGCTCACCGGCGCCGGGTCGCGGCGCGGGGGGTCACCGCAGGACCGAGGCCAGGGCGTCGTGGTCCTCGGCCGCCGTCCCGAGCCGGGTGAGCAGCTCGGTGGTGATCGGCGGGGCGACCCGCAGGGTGATCGCCCACAGGTAGAAGCCGTGCACGATGCCGAACCGGATCAGCCGCCAGGCCTCGTCCTCGTCGGGCCGGTCGACCCCGCCGGCGGCCAGGGCGTCCAGGTAGTGCCGCAGCAGGTCGCGCTCCACCCCGCGTCGCACCTGGGCCGGCATCGTCGAGCCGATGTGGTAGCCGACGTCGACGTACCACGGGCCCCGCTGCACCAGCTGCCAGTCGACCAGGCAGGAGCGCCCCCGGCCGTCGAGGAAGACGTTGCCCACGTGGGCGTCGCCGTGCACGACCGACCACGGGGCCGCGGTCTCCGTCCGCCCGACGACGGCGGTGTAGGCCTCGATCAGCCGCTGCCCGTCGCGCACCGACTCCGGGACGCCGGCGCCGATGGGGCCCTCGAAGTTGCCCCGGATCTCCGGCAGCCCTCGGTTGCCCAGGATGTGCCGCAGCGAGGGGGTGAGCCACGGCTGGGCCTCGACGGCCGGGTCCATCCAGGTCGCGGCGTGCAGGGTCGCGAACTGCTCGAGGCTCTGCGCGACCTGGTCGGGCGTGTACTCGCTCAGCGGGTCCAGGAAGTCGCCGCCCTGCGCGAGCACGTCCTCGGTGACGACGACGCTCCCCCGGGTCCCGGGGTCCACCGCGGCGTACACCGGGCGCAGCGTGCGCACGCCGGTGTCGCGGGCCAGCGACCCGTAGAACATCGCCTCGGCCAGGCCGGCGGCCGAGGCCTCCCCGTTGCCCATGTCGGAGAAGTAGCCCTTCACGCACAGGTCGCGCGGCAGCTCGTCGGCCGGGGCGCCGGTGTAGGAGATGCGGAAGCGCGCGTTGCACGACACCCGGCTGACCACCGGCCCCGGCGTCACCTCGTGCACCTCCACGTCGGGGAAGCGGGTGCGCAGCGCGGAGGTGAGCCACCCGGGCGTCAGCGCCTCGGCGAGGGTCTGCGGGATGGGGCGGGAGTCGACCGCGGCCGCGGTGCCGGCGCTCACGGCGCCGTCACCCCGGCGTCGACGGGGAGGGTGACCCCGGTGACCGCGCGGGCCCGGTCGGAGACCAGCCACACGATGGCGTTGCTGACGTCCTGCGGGTCGAGGATCTGGATGGGCAGCAGCCGCGGCTGGGTCTCCACCACCCCCGCGCCGGCCTTGTAGAACTCCTCGAACTGCGGGTTGATCACCATCGGCGTCGCGACGCCCATGGGGTGCACCGTGTTCACCCGGATGTCGTGCTTGCCGAGGGTCTTGGCGTAGCCGCGCATCAGGCCGATGACGCCGTGCTTGGAGGCGGTGTAGGCGGCGATCCCGCCGGTGCCGTCGTGCATGCCGTTGAGGCCCGCGGTCGAGCTGGTGATGACGATCGCCCCGCCGCGGCCGCCGTCGATCATCACCGGGGTGGTGACGCGCAGGGTGTTGTAGACGCCGGTCAGCATCACCCCGACGCCGTCGGCCCAGGCCGCGGCGTCCTCGTCGATGCTCTGGTCCCCGCGCGCCATGTGCAGGATGCCGGCGTTGGCCAGCACGATGTCGATCCGCCCGAACTCGGCCACCGCCTGGTCGACGGCGCCCTGCAGGGCGTGGATGTCGCGCACGTCGGCGACGACCGGCAGGCAGCGGCGGTCCTCCTTCTCGACCAGCGCGACGGTCTCGTCGAGGTCCTCGCGCGTGGCCATGGCGTACGGGACCGTCGGGATCTGGTCCGCGATGTCCACCGCCACGACGTCGGCTCCCTCGCGCGCCAGCGCCAGGGCGTGGGACCGCCCCTGGCCCCGGGCGGCGCCCGTGATGAAGGCGACCTTGCCCTCCAGACCGCCGCTTCCCTGCTGTCCACCCATCCCCGGATCACACCCTCGCGTTGTGGTGCAGAACACAGACAGGCGTGACCATAGAGCGCCGTTCTACCAATGGGAAGGGGCGGCGTCCGCCGAGCGGGGCGGCTCAGCCCCCCGGCCGGTACGGGGGCGCGACACCCCAGCCCCAGCGCGGCACCGGGGCGTGCTCGACGACGTCGGTCGCGTCGCCGGAGTTGTGCATCGCCAGCCGCGTCCCCCACTCGGCGTAGCCCATGAGGGCGGCGCGGAACTCGGGATCGGCGGGCAGGCCGGCGTCGTCCGCGGCCTGCGACAGCAGGGTGACGAAGTGCAGCCGCTGCTCGGGGCGGATGCCCAGCCCGCGGTGCCTGGCGAGCATGTGCTCGTAGCCGCCCAGGGCCGCGGTGTACTCCGCCGGGCCGCCCATGACTTCGCACCACCAGGTGACGACGTCCCGCCGGTGCTGCTCGGTCACCCGCCCGCCGAAGACCGGGGCGAGCAGGTCGTCGTCCTCCACCAGGTCGTAGAAGCGGCCGAGCCAGCGCTCGAAGGCGGGTCGGCCGCCCGCCCAGTCGTGGATCGTCGGCGGGTCGTCGGCCATGCCGGGCTCCTCGGGGGTCGCGGGAGGGGACTGTCCCCTTCTAGACCCCGGAGGCGGCTGGGGACAGGGCTAGGCCGCCGCCTTCTCCAGGACGTGGACGCCGCACGCCGAGCCGAGGCCGATGACGTGCGCCAGCCCGACCCTCGCGCCCTCGATCTGCCGGGGGCCGGCCTCGCCGCGCAGGTGCGTGGCGACCTCCCAGACGTTGGCGATGCCGGTGGCCGACACCGGGTGCCCCTTGGACTGTAGGCCGCCGGAGACGTTCACCGGGGTGCTGCCGTCGCGCCAGGTGGCGCCGGAGCGGAAGAAGTCGGCGGCCCCGCCGGGCTCGCACAGGCCGAGGTTGTCGTAGTGGACGAGCTCGGCGGTGGCGAAGCAGTCGTGCAGCTCGACCAGGTCCAGGTCCGCCGGGCCGACGCCGGCCTGCTCGTAGGCGGTCCGGGCGGCCTGGCGGGTCAGGGTGTTGATGTCGGGCAGCACCTGGCAGGCCTCCTGCCACGGGTCGCTGGTCAGCACCGAGGCGCTGATCTTCACCGCACGCCGCTGCTGCTCCAGCGACAGCGTGCGCAGCCTGGTCTCGCTCACCAGCACCGCGGCGGCCGCGCCGTCGCAGTTGGCCGAGCACATCGGCCGGGTGTTCGGGTAGGCGATCATGACGTCGTTCATGATCTCCTCGAGGCTCAGCCGCTTCTGGTACGCGGCCTTGGGGTTCAGCGTCGAGTGCGCGTGGTTCTTCTCCGAGATGCGGGCGAACAGCTCGAAGTCGACCCCGCCGTGCTTGTAGCCGTACTCCATGCCGATCTGGGCGAAGACGCCCGGCATCGTCTCGGTGCCGACCCGGCCGTCGAGCGGCGCGACCGCGCCGTAGCGGCCGTCGCGGACCCAGTGGCCGCCCTCCTCCTTGCGCGCGTTGCCGGTGAGCAGCCCCGCGCCGGACAGCTTCTCCACGCCGACGGCCAGGCCCGTGTCGACCTCGCCGGCCTTGATCGCCATGACCACGACCCGCAGCGCCGTCGCCCCCGTCGCGCAGGCGTTGGCCACGTTGTAGACCGGGATGCCGGTCTGGCCGATCTGCTTCTGCAGCAGCTGGCCGAAGCCGTTGCCGCCGATGAGGTTGCCGGCGGCGAGGACGCCGATGTCGCGGATGCCCACCCCGGCGTCGCGCAGCGCGCCGATCGCCGCCTCCGCGCCCAGGTCGAGGGTGTCCTTGTCGCGGTGCTTGCCGAAGTCGGTCATGTGGATCCCGAGGATCCAGACGCTCTCCGCCATGGCGGCCTCCCTAGCTGAGCTGTCTTCGTCGCGGCGGCCCCTCACAGGGGCCCGCCGCGAGCATGCGAGTGGTGGGGGCGAGGGGGTCCTACAACGGCTCGAAGCCGTAACCGACGGCCTCGGCGCCGGAGGAGTCGGTGCCGACCGGCACCGTGGTCAGGCGCACCCGCATGCCGAGGGTGACGTGCTCGGGGTCGGGCGGCGTGTTGACGACGTTGCCCTTGACGCTGGTGCCCCCGCAGTCGACGACGCCGGCCACGAACGGCACGTCGACGCCCTTCGCGGCGACCGAGACGATCGTGAAGGTGGTCAGGACGCCCTCGGTCGGCACGTCCACCGTGGAGAAGTCCTGCCCGCCGCAGCTCGCGCAGGCGCTGCGGCGGTCGAAGTAGCGGGCGCCGCAGGCGGTGCACTCGGCGGCGACGAGGTGCGGTTCGCCGTCGAGCACGAGGTAGTCGACCAGCGGCACGCGCTGCATGAGGGCCCCTCCGGTGCTGATCGGGTGTGGCGCGGACCATACCGAGCGGCCCGCCGCGCGAGATCACGCCGAGGGCAAGTTCCTGATTGACTCCAGACTGGGACCGCGCCAGACTGGGCGCCGTGTCACCGACGACGACGGACCTCGAGCGCATGCTGCGGGGGGCCGAGCTGCGGGTGACCCGCCCCCGCGTGGCGGTGCTCGCCGTGGTGCACGAGCACCCGCACGCCGACACCGACACCGTGCTCGGCGCGACCCGGGAGCGGCTCCCCGACGTCTCGCACCAGGCGGTGTACGACGTCCTGCGGGCGCTGACCGGCGCCGGGCTGGTCCGGCGGCTGCAGCCGCCGGGCTCGGTGGCCCGGTACGAGGCCCGGGTCGGGGACAACCACCACCACGTCGTCTGCCGGTCCTGCGGCGTCATCGTCGACGTGGACTGCGCCGTCGGCTACGCGCCGTGCCTGGCCGCCGCCGACGACGCCGGCTTCGAGATCGACGAGGCCGAGGTCATCTACTGGGGCCGCTGCCCGTCCTGCGCGGCCGGCGGGTGACGGCACACGACCGCGCCACCGCTGGGCGCACCTGAGCTCCGGGGGCGCCCCGCGTCCCCGGGTCCGGCAGTCCGAGGAAGAACCGAGAAGAGGGAAGGCTCGACGTGACCGAACCCAATGAGCAGACCGCGTCCCTGAGCGAATCCGACAAGATCCAGTCCCAGAGCACCAGCGAGAGCGAGAACCCGGCGATCCCCTCGCCGACCCAGGTCACCAACCGGCGGCCGCAGAGCAACCGCGACTGGTGGCCCAACCAGGTCGACCTGTCGGTGCTGAACAAGCCCTCCAAGGACTCCGACCCCCTCGGCGCCGACTTCGACTACCGGGCCGCCGTCCAGACCCTGGACGTCGAGGCCGTCAAGCGCGACATCGTCGAGGTCATGCACACCTCGCAGGACTGGTGGCCGGCCGACTGGGGTCACTACGGCCCGCTGTTCATCCGCATGTCGTGGCACGCGGCCGGCACCTACCGCATCGCCGACGGCCGCGGCGGCGGGGGCGAGGGCGGCCAGCGGTTCGCCCCGCTCAACAGCTGGCCGGACAACGCCAACCTGGACAAGGCCCGCCGGCTGCTGCTGCCGGTCAAGCAGAAGTACGGCCGCACGCTCTCCTGGGCCGACCTGCTGCTGCTCGCCGGCAACGTCGCCCACGACGACATGGGCCTGAAGACCTTCGGCTTCGCCTTCGGCCGCGCCGACAACTGGCAGCCCGGCGAGGTCTTCTGGGGGCCCGAGGACACCTGGCTCGGCGACGAGCGCTACGCCACCGACGAGCCCCTCGACCTCGACGAGGGCCCCCTCGCCGCGGTCACCATGGGCCTGATCTACGTCAACCCCGAGGGCCCGAAGGGCAGCGCCGACCCGATGGCGTCCGCCCACGACATCCGCGTCACCTTCGGCCGGATGGGCATGACCGACGAGGAGACCGTCGCGCTCATCGCCGGCGGCCACACCTTCGGCAAGACCCACGGCGCCGGCGACCCCGAGCTGGTCGGGCCCGAGCCCGAGGGCTGCCCGGTGCACGGCAACGGCCTGGGCTGGATCAGCCAGCACGGCACCGGCAAGGGCGCCGACACCATCACCAGCGGCCTCGAGGGCGCCTGGACCCCGACGCCCACCCGCTGGGACAACTCCTACTGGGACACGCTGTTCTCGTACGACTGGGAGCTCACCGAGTCCCCGGCCGGCGCGAAGCAGTGGCAGCCGTCCAACCCCGAGGCGCAGGAGCTCGTCCCCGACGCGCACATCGAGGGCAAGAAGAACCCGCCGATGATGGCCACGACCGACCTGGCCCTCATCAGGGACCCGGAGCTGCGGAAGATCTCCGAGCGCTTCCGCAACGACCCGGAGTACTTCGCCGACCAGTACGCGCGGGCCTGGTTCAAGCTGCTGCACCGTGACATGGGCCCGAAGGTCCGCTACCTCGGGCCGGACGTCCCGGCCGAGGACCTGATCTGGCAGGACCCGGTCCCGGCCGTCGACCACGAGCTGGTGGGCGAGGCGGAGATCGCCGACCTGAAGCAGCGCGTGCTGGGCTCGGGCCTGTCGGTCTCGCAGCTGGTGCACACCGCCTGGTCCGCCGCCGCGTCCTACCGCGGCACGGACAAGCGCGGTGGGGCCAACGGCGCCCGGATCCGCCTGCAGCCGCAGATCGACTGGGCGGTCAACGCCGGCGTCCAGGACGTGCTGCCGGTGCTGGAGCGGGTCAAGGACGAGTTCGAGCAGCAGACCGGCAAGAAGGTCTCGCTGGCCGACCTCATCGTGCTCGCCGGTGGCGCCGCGGTGGAGAAGGCCGCCGCCGACGCCGGCGTCCAGGTGACCGTGCCCTTCCACCCGGGCCGCACCGACGCCTCGCAGGAGCAGACCGACGTCGACAACTTCCGCTGGCTCGAGGCGCGCGCCGACGGCTTCCGGAACTGGATCCAGCCGGGCGTGAAGCTGAACCCGGAGACCCTCCTGGTCGACAAGGCCTACATGCTGGAGCTGACCGCCAAGGAGATGACCCTCCTGGTCGGCGGCCTGCGGGTGCTCGGCGCCAACACCGGCGGCACGAAGCACGGTGTCTTCACCGACCGCGTGGGCGTCCTCTCGCAGGACTTCTTCCGCAACCTGCTGGACCTGGGCATCTCCTGGCGGACGGCGACCGAGGCCGAGGGCGTCTACGAGGGGCTGGACGCCGACGGCAACGTCGTCCGGACGGCCACCGCGGCGGACCTGGTGTTCAACTCGAACTCCATCCTGCGCGGCATCGTCGAGGTCTACTCGGCCGACGACGCGAAGGAGGCGTTCGTGCAGGACTTCGTCGCGGCGTGGGTCAAGGTCATGGAGCTCGACCGGTTCGACCTGCACGCCTGAGCGGCGTCGGGGGCCGGCCGCGCGGCCCGCCCCCCCCCCCCCCCCCGCCCGCCCCCCCCCCCCCCCCCCCCCCCCCCCCCCGCCCCCGCGCACGCACCTGACGAGGGGCATCCCACCGGGGCGCCCCTCGTCCCGTGTCCGGGGCCGGCTCGACTCCGCGGTGCGACACGCGCCATCCGGCATGGCGCCGGACGCCGCGACCTCGTAGGAAGGACCGGACAACGCGGTCACGGGGAGGTCTGGTCGACGTGGTGGTGCGCAGTGCGGTCCGGTGGGCGGCGACGCACGGGGCGATGCGGATGGCGATCCGCGCGCGGGCCCGGAAGGGGAACCCGGACGCCGAGGTGCTCAGCGACCCGGCCGTGCGCGAGGACCCCTACGACCACTACGAGCGGCTGCGCACCGACGCACCCTTCGCAGGCGGGGCGTTCGCGCGGGTCAGCGTCCACCACGACGTCTGCACCGACGTCCTGCGGAACTCGGAGGACTTCGGGCAGATCGGCGGCAACCGCGCCGACGGACTGCCCCCGGTGCTCCGGGCGGCGCTGCGGCTGGCCGGCCCCCGGCCGAGCATCGGCCCCATCGACCCGCCGTCGATGCTCGCGGTCGAGCCGCCCGAGCACACGCGCTACCGCCGGCTGGTCAGCCGCGCGTTCAGCGCCCGGGCCGTCACGCACTTCCGGGAGCGCACCGCCCAGATCGCGGCCGAGCTGCTCGACGACCTCGAGCGCGACGCGGTCGACGGCCGGCCGGTGGACCTGGTCGGCCGCTACGCGAGCCTGCTGCCGGTCACGGTCATCTCGGAGATGCTCGGGGTGCCGGTGGCCATGCGCGGGCAGTTCCTCGCCTGGGGCGACGGCGCGACGCCCAGCCTCGACATGGGCCTGCCCTGGTCCACCCACCGCAGCGTCGAGCGCAACCTCGGCGAGCTCGACGCCTGGTTCCGCGGCCACCTGCGCCGGCTCCGCGAGGAACCGGGCGACGACCTGCTCTCCACCCTCGTCACGGCCGCCGACGACGACGGCAGCGCGCTCACGGAGCAGGAGCTGGTGGCCACCGCCGCCCTGGTGTTCGGCGCCGGGTTCGAGACCACGGTCAACCTCATCGGCAACGGCGCCGCGCTGCTGTTCGCCCACCCGGACCAGCGGCGGCTGCTGGCCGAGGACCCCTCGCTGTGGACCAACGCCGTCGACGAGATGCTCCGCCTGGAGTCACCGGTGCAGCGGACCGGCCGGCGGGTGAAGCGGGACACCACGGTGCACGGGGTGCACCTGGCCGAGGGCGAGCTGGTGCTGCTGGTGCTGGCCGCGGCCAACCGGGACCCGCGGGTCTTCCCCGACCCGCACGTCTTCGACGTGACCCGGCCCAACGCCCGCGACCACGTCGCCTTCTCCAGCGGCATCCACTACTGCCTGGGCGCGGCCCTGGCGCGGATGGAGGGCGAGGTCGCGCTGCGGGCGCTGTTCGAGCGGTTCCCCGACCTGGCGCCGGCCGGATCGGGCCGCCGGCGCGGCACGATCATCCTGCGCGGCTACGAGTCGCTGCCCGTCCTGCCGGGCCGGCCGGCGGGCGCGTCGGCCCCGGCGGCCGAACGCTCCCCCGTCGCGCCGGGCTGACTACCGGACGCGGACGAGGTCCTCGTCCTGCCGGACGCCGAAGTCGGCCACCGGGCGGAGCCCGCCGGAGGCGACCGACTCCATGACCCAGATCTGGTCGCGGCCGCTGGCCTTGGCCTCGTACATCGCCCGGTCCGCGGCGTCGACGGCGTGCTCGACCGGCAGGTCGGGGTCGACGACCGCGATGCCGGCGCTGAAGGTCAGGCCCGGGTAGGCCGTCTCGAGGCCGTGGCGCAGGCGGCGGGCGAACGTCACCCCGCACCGGGCCTCGGCGATGCAGCGGAGCAGGACGACCATCTCCTCGCCGCCGGAGCGGGCGGCCCGGTCGCGGGTGCGCAGCTCCCCCTGCAGCAGGCGGCCGAAGGTCTGCAGCGCGCGGTCGCCCTCTGCGTGGCCGCGCTCGTCGTTGAGCAGCTTGAAGTTGTCCAGGTCGAAGACGAGGACGATGTCGCCGCCCTGGGCGCCGGCGAGGAAGCGCTCCATCCCGCGGCGGTTCGCCAGCCCGGTGAGCGGGTCGGTCTCGTTCTCCACGCGCAGCTGCCGGTACAGCTCCTCGTGCTTGCGGCGCAGCAGGCCGAGCAGCTCGCCCAGCACGATCCAGGCCGCGGCCAGGAAGACGGCACGGACGACCGCCGTGCCGTTCACCTCGGGCAGCGTGCCGAAGTAGGCGACCAGCGCCGGCGGCAGCAGGACCGCGCTCCCCCCGGACGGGAGGAACAGCCCGGCGTAGGCGAAGCAGAGCGCGAAGAAGCCGCCGTACACGCCGGTCACGCCCGGGATCGCCGTCGCGACCAGCGCGACCGAGGCGGTGGAGAAGACCGGGAAGGCGAGCAGGGCCCACGGCGACCACCGCCGCCAGGGCAGCAGGAAGCTCAGCGCGACGGCCGCGACGTGCGCCAGCGCGGTCGCCGCGAGCAGGCCGGTGTCGACGTCCCCGACGCGCAGGACGGCCACCGCCGACAGCGGCGTGAGCACCGAGGCCAGCCAGATGAGCCGCCCGTACCCGACGGCATCGCCGCCGCGCCACCACCACCCCCAACGGGATCGTCTCCGGTCGGGGCGGCGCGAGGGTCTCTGCAGCCACATACCCAGGACATCGGGACGTCCGGTCACCCGGTTGAGCGCTCTCCCCCGGAGGGGGTGGGTGCGCCCCGGCGTCCCGGCCGCGGCGTCAGCAGGACGACGACGTGATGCCCAGCCCACCGGGCGAGGGCCACAGCCGCGTGAGCACCCGGCCCCGCACCTCGTCCTCGCGCACCGTGCCGAAGTGGCGGGAGTCGACGGACGACGCCCGGTTGTCCCCGAGCAGGAACACCTCCCCCGGCGGGACGGTGACCGGCCCGAAGTACTGGGCGTCGATCAGCACCGGGTCGATCGAGGGCTCGCAGACGGGCTCGCCGTTGACCACCAGCACGCCGTCCTCGATGCCGACCTCGTCCCCGCCCACCGCGACCGCCCGCTTCACCAGCGGCGGTCCGGCGCCGTCCTGCGGGTCCACCACCACGACGTCCATCCGGTGGATCGAGTCGGACCACCGGTCGACGACCAGGATCGCTCCGGAGGGGACGGTGGGCTCCATGCTCGCCGATCCCACGCGCATCAGCTGCGCCGGCAGCCAGCCGACGACGGAGGCGACGACCGCCAGCAGGAGGACGCAGGCGACGATGCCTGCCCGGGCGCCCCGCCTGCCTCTCGCGGCGGCCCGGCCGGCACGATGCCGCCCGGTCCGTGGTGCGGTTGTGCCCACGCCTCCACCCACGGGAGGAGCCTCCCGCCGGGACAGCCTGGGCCGGAACCCGCGGCGAGGGGACCGGTCACCCCCTCAGCTGGGGGATCCCGCGGAAGGGGCTCCGCCGGGTCGCGCATCTGCCCGGGGGGCGTGGTAGCGGGCCGAACGGTCTCCTGCGCTGCGGAGAGGCTCCCCCGATGGGCCGTCGACACCGAGACTTCTGGCCGGGCCGCGGCGTCCGTCACCCGCATCGCCCCCTCCTGCTGCAGCAGGGTGGCCAACAGCAGAGCAGGGTCCACGACCCGACCGCGCACGTCGGTAGGAAGAGCTGTTCCCCACAGCGGGAGGGTGGGGACCGTCGACAGGCAGCCGCACCAGCCAGGGAGTCGAGTCGTGCAGTTCTACGTGGACGGTTACCGGACCGGCGATCCGCTCGTCGAGCCCCCGCACCCCTCCGTCGCCGAGCGACCGGAGGGCCTGCCGGCGGAGGCCGACGTGGTCATCGTCGGCTGCGGGCCGGCTGGGCTGGTCCTCGCCGCTCAGCTCGCCGCCTTCCCCGAGATCCGCACCGTCGTCGTCGACCGCCGGGACGGCCCGCTCGAGGTCGGCCAGGCCGACGGCGTCGCCTGCCGCACCGTGGAGATGTTCGAGGCGTTCGGCCTCGCCGACCGCCTCGTCGCCGAGGCGTACTGGGTCAACGAGGTCGCTTTCTGGCGGCCGGACCCGGCCGACCGCAGGCGGATCACGCGCACCGGCCGGGTGCAGGACGTCGAGGACGGCCTGTCGGAGTTCCCGCACGTGATCGTCAACCAGGCACGGATGCAGGCCTGGCTGCGCGAGCACATGGAGCGCTCGGCGTCCCGGCTGCGCCCCCTCTACGGCCTGCAGGCGAGCGACCTGGCCGTCGCCCCCGCCGCCGACCTCCCGGTCACCCTCACCCTGCGGCACGTGGCCGGCGGCCGGGAGACCGGCGAGACCTCGACGATCCGCGCCCGCTACGTCGTCGGCTGCGACGGGGCGCGCAGCAGCATCCGGACCGCCATCGGCCGCGAGCTGGTCGGCGACCCGATGAACCAGTCCTGGGGCGTCATGGACGTGCTGGCGGTGACCGACTTCCCCGACATCCGGCTCAAGGCGGCCGTCCACTCGGCCAACCAGGGCAACCTGCTGATCATCCCGCGTGAGGGCGGATACCTCGTCCGGCTGTACATCGAACTCGACCAGGTTGCCGACGCCGAGCTGCACGACCGGCGGAACGTGACGCCCGAGAAGCTGGCCGCGGTGGCCAACCGGATCCTCGCGCCGTACACGATCGACGTGAAGGACGTCGGCTGGTGGTCGGTCTACGACATCGGCCAGCGGCTGTGCGACCGGTTCGACGACGTGCCCGCGGAGCAGTCCGGCAGCCGTCTGCCGCACGTGTTCATCGCCGGCGACGCCTGCCACACCCACAGCGCCAAGGCCGGCCAGGGGATGAACGTCTCCATGGCCGACGCCTGGAACCTCGGCTGGAAGCTCGCCGCCGTCCTGCGCGGGACCGCCCGACCGGAGTTGCTGCACACCTACACCGAGGAGCGCCAGGCGATCGCCCGGGAACTCATCGACTTCGATCGCGAGTTCGCCGCGATGTTCAGCGCCGCGCCCCGGGACGGCGAGGACGGCGAGGGGGTCGACCCCGAGGAGTTCCAGCGGTACTTCGTCCGGCAGGGCCGCTTCACCGCCGGCGTCGCCACCCGGTACGCCCCGTCGATGATCACCGCCCCGGGCGCCTGCCAGGCGCTGGCCACGGGACTCCCGGTCGGCATGCGCTTCCACTCGGCCCCGGTCGTCCGCCTGGCCGACGCCAGGCCGGTGCACCTCGGACACGTCGCCCGGGCCGACGGCGCCTGGCGGCTCTTCGTCTTCGCCGACGTGGCCGACCCGGCCGCGCCCGGCTCCCGCGCGCGGGCGCTGTTCGAGCGGCTGGCCGCAGCGGACTCGCCTCTCGCGCGGCACACGCTCAGCGGCGCCGATCCAGACGCCGTGATCGACGTGCGCGGCGTCTTCCAGCAGGGTCACCGGGAGCTGGAGGTGGAGGACCTGCCGAGAGTGCTGCGGCCGCGCAGGGGCCGGTTCGGGCTGGTCGACTACGAGAAGGCGTTCTGCGCCGACCCGGCCGCCGACGTCTTCGACCTGCGCGGCATCGACCGGCAGCAGGGCTGCATGGTGCTGGTCCGGCCCGACCAGTACGTCGCGACGGTGCTGCCGCTGGACGCCGCCGACGAACTGGCCGCCTTCCTGTCCGGCGTCCTGCTCGAGGCCCGGTAGCCACACCACGACCCAGGCCCCGACCGGCCAGGGCGCCGACCGCGCAGGACAGCGTCCGGGCCGGTCATCGTCGTCGGCCGGCACGGGATGCACCCGCCGGGCGCCCGGATGGGCGGGCGGCCGTGGAGCTCGTCGGTCGCTCGTTGGTCGCACCGCGTGGCGGTGCCGACCGGTCAGGCCGCTGACCTGCGGAGGGTGCTCCCCCGAGAGCACCCTGGCTCCACGTCCGGGCAGGATCGGACATGGTGCCGTGGACCCACAGCGTCGGGCGGCCGCACCCCTCGGTCCGCACGTGCAGCGACGGAGGAGTCACAGCGGACCTCCGAACTCGGCCGTGACGATGGTCTGCAGCTGCGGCAACGGGGTGGCAGCGCAAGCGCCGCCACCCCGTTGCTCGGCATCAGCGAGCGGCCGCCTCCGGGGTCCGCTCGCGTGCCCGCAGGTCGAGGGCGATGTCGACGATCATGTCCTCCTGGCCGCCCACGAGACCGCGGCGGCCGACCTCGAGCAGGATGGTGCGTACGTCGATGCCGTACTGCTTCGACGCGGCCTCGGCGTGGCGCAGGAAGCTCGAGTAGACGCCGGCGTAGCCGAGCGTCAGCGTCTCCCGGTCGACCTGGACGGGCCGGTCCTGCAGCGGGCGGACGAGGTCGTCGGCGGCGTCCTGCAGCGCGAACAGGTCGCAGCCGTGCTGCCAGCCCTGCAGGTTCGCCACCGCGACGAACGGCTCGATCGGGCAGTTGCCCGCGCCGGCCCCGTGCCCGGCCAGCGACGCGTCCACCCGGGTCACGCCCTCCTCGACCGCGACGACGGAGTTGGCCACCGCGAGCGACAGGTTCTGATGGGCGTGGATGCCGATCTGCGTGCCCGGCTCCAGCACGTCCCGGTAGGCCCGCACCCGCTCGCGGACGCCGTCCATGGTCAACCGGCCACCGGAGTCGGTGACGTACACGCAGTGCGCCCCGTAGGACTCCATCAGCTTCGCCTGCTTCGCCAGCTCCGCGGCCGGGGCCATGTGGCTGAGCATGAGGAATCCGGAGACGTCCATGCCCAGGTCGCGGGCGGTGCCGATGTGCTGGGCGGCGACGTCGGCCTCGGTGCAGTGCGTGGCGATCCGGATCGAGCGCACGCCGAGTGAGTAGGCGTGCTTGAGTTCGGCGATGGTGCCGATACCCGGCAGCAGCAGCGTGGTGAGCACCGCGCGCTCGCAGTGCGCGGCGGCGGCCTCGATCCACTCCCAGTCGGTGTTGCTGCCAGGGCCGTAGTTCAGGCTGCCGCCCGCCAGGCCGTCGCCGTGCGCGACCTCGATCGCGTCGACGCCGGCGGCGTCGAGCGCGGCGACGATCTCGCCGACGTCGGTGGGCGAGATGCGGTGCCGGACGGCGTGCATGCCGTCCCGCAGCGTGACGTCCTGGATGTACAGCTCGGGGGTCGTGGTCATGCCGTCACCTGCGCAGCTCGTCGGGCAGTGGTCCCGGTGGCCAGGCTCTCGCCGACCCGCAGGGCCGCCGAGGTCATGATGTCGAGGTTGCCCGCGTAGGGGGGCAGGTAGTGGGCGGCGCCCTCGACCTCGAGGAAGACCGTCACCTTGGTCGTCACCGGCCCGGCGCCGGCGGGGAGCAGGGTGTGCACCGGCTCGCCGTCGGCGATCGGGGTGAACTGCACCTCCTGCTTGAGCCGGTAGCCGGGCACGTATTCGGCGACGTCCTTGGCCATCCGGGCGATCGAGCCACGAATGGCGTCGTGGTCGGCGTCCCCGATCAGGCAGAGCACGGTGTCGCGCATGATCAGCGGTGGCTCGGCCGGGTTGAGCACGATGATCGCCTTGCCGCGGCCGGCGCCGCCGACCGCCTCGATGGCGTGCGCGGTGGTCTCGGTGAACTCGTCGATGTTGGCCCGGGTGCCCGGGCCGGCGGACTTCGACGCGATCGAGGCGACGATCTCCGCGTAGGGCACCGGGGTGATCCGGGCGACGGCGGCCACCATCGGGATGGTGGCCTGCCCGCCGCAGGTGACCATGTTGACGATGGTCGCGTCCTCGGCCAGGTGCTGGTCGAGGTTGACCGGCGGGACGACGTACGGGCCGATCGCCGCCGGCGTCAGGTCGACCAGCTTCTTGCCGTACGGCGCGAGCTTCTCGGCGTTGGCCAGGTGGGCCTTGGCCGAGGTGGCGTCGAAGACGATCTCGATCTCGTCGAAGCCGTCCATCGCGATGAGGCCGTCGACGCCCTGGTGCGTGGTGGGCACCTTCATCCGGCGGGCGCGTGCCAGGCCGTCGGAGTCCGGGTCGATGCCGACCATCGCCCCCATCTCCAGCACGTCGGAGTGGCGGATCACCTTGATCATCAGGTCGGTGCCGATGTTGCCGGACCCGATGATCGCGACCTTGATCCTGCTCATGCCTGGTTCCTTCCGGAGAACGTGACGGTGATGGAGCCGAGCGAGCCGAAGTCGGCCGAGACCCTCGACCCGGGGGGCGTGGCGACCATCGGACCCAGTGCGCCGGAGAGGACGACCTGCCCGGCGCGCAACGGGTCGCCGAGGTCGCGTGCGGTGCGGGCCAGCCAGGCCAGGGCGTTGAGCGGGTCGCCGAGGCATGCGGCGCCGTTGCCCTCCGAGACGAGCTCTTCGTCGAGGCGCATGGTCATGGCGACGTCGACCGGCTCGACCTCCGCGAGGGTCAGCCGCCGCTCCCCCAGCGCGAACAGCCCGCTGGAGGCGTTGTCCGCGACCGTGTCGCCGAAGGTGATGTCCCAGCCAGTGATCCGGCTGTCCACGATCTCGAGCGCGGCAGCGGCGTAGGCGACCGCGCCGCGCACCTGCGCGGCATCCAGCGGCCCCTCCGCGAGGTCGGCACCGAGCACGAAGGCGATCTCCGCCTCTGTCTTCGCCTGCAGCAGCCGCTCGGACGGCACCTCCGGCAGGTCGCTCACATCCATGTCGGCGAAGAGGACACCGAAGTCCGGGCGGTCGACGCCCAGCTGCTTCTGCACCGCTGGTGACGTGAGGCCGATCTTCCGGCCGACGATGCGCGCCCCGGCAGCGAGCCGGGCATCGGTCTGCCGCTGCTGGACCGCATACGCCAGGTCGATGTCGTCGCTGCCGATCAGGTCGCGGACCGGGGCGCAGGGCACGCCGGTCCGGGCGGCCGTCTGCAGTCGCTCCGCGGCTTCGGCGACGACGTCGGCCCGCCGGCTCGAGACGGCAGGTGTGCTTGCGTGGGTCATGACATCCCTCGGGTTGTGCGTGTGTTCACGATGGCCGGAGGTGGCCGACGGCCCCTAGCGCGACGTTCGGCTCAGTGGAACGCCGGGCCAGGATCGAGCCGATGCCTGTCGCCGCGGCCCGGACGGCGGGCGCGACCGTCTCGCGCCGAAAGCGGGGCACGGGGCCGGTGCAGTGCAGCGGCATCCGGCCACCGCCCTCAGCCCCGGTAGCCGCTCGTGGCGGTGACGACGGCGAAGCCGGCGAGGTACTCCCGGATGGGCCGGTAGAAGGACGAACGCACGGTGTACGGGCCGGCAGCGGCGAGAGCCGAGAAGGCGGCCAGCCAGGTGCGCACCTCGTGGGCGGAGTTGCCGGCGGCGGCGGCCATCTCGGTGGCGTCCATGGCGCTGACGGTGTCGAGGTCACCGGCTGCGAAGAGGTCGAGCAGCCGCCGGTCCCACTCAGGGTTCAGGTCCTGGATCTGTGCCGTTCCGGCCGCGAAGGCCGCGGCCGTCTCGATGACTTTGCGCTGACGCGCTTCACGCTCGGCCTCGGTGGGGTTGCGCCCGTCGAGCAGCAGGGCGCGTTGACGCTCGTCTGCGGTGGCCCAGCGTGGGACGGGTGGGTCGTGCGACAGGCCACCGGAGCCGATCACCAGCACCCGTTCGCCGGTCAGACCGTCCAGGAAGGACCCGATCGCGGCGCCGAGCTGGTGCACCCGCCGCATCCGGACGAACGGTGCCGCGACGCCGTTGACGAAGACGGGGATCGTCGGGACGGCGTCGCTGCCGCCGAGCAGGATCTCCAGCGGTTGCACGGCCCCGTGGTCGACCTGCATGCGACGGGAGACGGCGACGTCCAGATCGCGGTCGGCAACCCAGGCTGCCAGCTGCTCTGCGAGCGGGGTGGGCACGTCGAGCGGTCCTACGGTCGTGCCGTAGTCGCCGACCCCGCTTGCTGCGTAGCCGATGCAGAACGGTGGCATCAGGTCGTAGAAGAAGCCGTTGTAGTGGTCGGGTGCGAAGGACACGACCAACGTCGGGTCGAAGTCGGCGACGAATCGGCGGGCACCGGCGAAGGCGTCGTCCACGCTCTCGACGACCTCGACCGGCGGGTCGGCGTACTCCAGAAGCGGACTGTGCGACATGCAGACCAGGGCGAGGCTCATACGCCGACCTCCCGCCCGTGATCGGCGAGGAACCCGACGACCAGCCGGTTGAACTCCTCGGCGTGCTCGATCATCGCCCAGTGCCCGCACCGGTTGAGCAGCACCGCCCGCGAGTCGGGGATGGTGGCCAGCAGCCACAGGGTGATCTCGTAGTGCAGTACCCGGTCGTCCCGCCCGTGGATGAGCAGGGTGGGCACCCGGATGCCGGAGATCGAGTCCCGGTCGACGCGGATCGGGATGGGCGCTCCGTGGGCCAGCCCCTCGACGTAGTTCGTGAGGTGGTCGGGCCGCGCCAGAGCGGCGCGGGAACGGGCCTCGACGAGTTCGGGAGTGGCGAAGCGCTGCTTGTCGAAGGTCATCACCTCGACCAGGGCCCGCATGTTCTCCGGGCTGGGGTCGCGGTAGGCCGCCACGATGGCCTTGAGTCCTTCGCTCGGGCCGTCGGCCGGCCCGAACAGGGTGGTCCCCCGACCCAGCGAGGCGCCCATGGTGACCAGGTGCGACACCCGCTCCGGGTGCAGGGTCGTGAACCGGATCGCGGTGTGGGCGCCCATGGAGTTGCCGACCAGGGCGACCCGGCCCAGGCCCAGGGTGTCCAGCAGCTCGACCAGCGTCGCGACGTGGTCCATGTCGGTCGTCGCCACGGCGTCGGAGTCGCCCCAGCCGGGCATGTCGGGTGCCAGGACGTGATGCCCGGCCGCGGCGAGTGCACCGATGTTCCCGCCGAAGTTGCTCCACCCGGTGGCACCGGGGCCCGAGCCGTGCAGCAGCACCACCGGCGGGCGACCTGCCTCCCCCGCCTCGTACCGTCGTACGCGGGTACCCGACGGGAGCACCACGTCGCGGGCCGTCGACTCCCGGGTCAGGGCTCCCGGCCCGGGCGCCTCCCCGGTCAGCTGAGCGCCCCGGCGAGCTCGGCGACGGTCATGGGCGTCGCGAAGAGCCCCATCGACGCCAGCGACGCCTCGTGGCTCCCGGCGTCAGCGGCCGACGTCGCATCGGTCAGGACGACGACGCGGAAACCGAGGTCGGCGGCCTGACGCACCGCGCCCTCCACCGAGGCGTTGGTGGCCACCCCGCAGACGACCACGGTCTCGATCCCCCGCTCGGTGAGCCGGTCGGCCAGGTCGGAGCCGGTGAAGGGTCCGGGCCGCCGGTGGGTGAGCACCACGTCGGAGGGGTCGATCTCGAGCTTCTCGACCAGCTGGGCGCCGCGGGTGCCCTCGGCCAGGCACCCGGCCTGGGCGACCATCTGCAGCAGCGGCAGCGTCGGCTCCAGGTCGGAGTGGTCCGGGGCGAAGGCGATGCGCAGGGCCACGACGAGTCCCCCGCGGTCGCGTACGGCGCGCATGGCCGTGTTGGTGTTCTGCACGACGTGGCGGGCGGTCGCCTCGGCGGCGAAGATCGCGCCGAAGGCACTGCCCTCGGAGACGATGTCCTCCTGCAGGTGCACGACCAGCAGGGCCGTGGTGGCAGCGTTGATGTCGGACACGGGGAGCCCTCTCAATCCTGGGGACGGACGACGACGCTGGTGAACCCGCCGCCGCTGTCGGTGGCGGCGGCCTCGATGGCCGTGTTGACCTCGGCGAGCGGGAACGGCCGGGTGGTGAGGTGGGACAGGTCGAGGGTCCCGGCACCGGCCATCCGGGCGAGTGCCTCGCCCTCGGCGGTGGTGAACCACAGCGAGCCGAGCAGGCTGACGTGCAGGGTCATCAGCCGGTACATGGGGACCGGCAGGATCTCCGGCATCGCCCCGATGCTGACCATCCGGCCACCGCGGCGCAGCGCCCAGATCCCGGCCATCGTGACGTCGGCGGTCGCGCTGGAGCTGGTGGCGTCGAGGAAGACGTCGACGCCACGGCCCTCGGTGTGCTCCCGGGCCCACTCGGCGACGTCGCGGTCGCCGTAGGACAGCACCTCGATCCGGCCGGGGGCGATCGACGCCAGCCGCTCGAGCCGGCCGCGGTCACGGGCCACGCCGAGGATCCGGGTCGCACCCATCGCGAGTGCGAGCAGCACGGCGTTGACGCCGAGGGTGCCGGTGGCCCCGTGCACGAGGAGGCTGGACCCGGCGCCCACCCCGCCCTTGAGCAGGCCGCTGTACGACGTGCCGAGGTAGCCGAACCGGGAGGCGTGGTCGAAGGAGACGTTGTCGGGCAGCCGCACGATGTTCTTGACCGGGGCCAGGGTGTACTGCCCGAGCCCGCCGTAGGGGTAGTCGCGGTGGATCTGCGCCGAGCCGGGCCCGAAGCCGAAGTACCCCTCGAAGGTGTAGGCGGGGTCGTTCATCGGCTCGCCGTTGCGGGCCGCCCACGAGTCGCCCGAATCCAGGCCGGGGTTGATGTAGACCCGGTCGCCGACCTCGAGGTTGCGCACCCGGCTGCCGACCTCGGTGATCACGCCGGCGCTGTCCATCCCGAAGATCGCCGGCAGTTCGGGCAGCGGCAGGAAGGGCTTCTCGCTCGGGTACGTGTTCACGACGTTGCGCAGGTTCGGCACGATGTGCGCCGCCTCGACCCGGACGACGACGTCGAGATCACCCGGCACCGGAACTGGTACCTCGTCGATCTGGAAGGGCTCACCGACGGCGTGCAGCCGCGCGGCTCTCATGGTGGCGCTCACTGGGTCTCCTGATGCTCACGGCCAACTGGCATGCCACACCGTAGCGGTCACGTGCCGCCGGTCACAAGCATCGCGGGCAAGCGCCCCTGTTTCTGGCGGGACTGGTGCGATACCCGAGAGGAGGTCATATGATTTGGCATGCCAGTTAGTCGGGCGCAGCGTCACTCGGGGTGCTGCCATCCCGCGATCCCGGGACAGGCGAGGATGAGTGCGGTCGGCGGAGCCGAGTAGCCGGAGGTTGGGTCGATGGTGCGAGTGGACCGGGTCGACGTCTCGCGCGGCCGCCTGCTCTTCGACAGCCTGCGCGAGCGCATCGTCGAGGGAGCCCACCCGCCCGGCTCACGGTTGTCGGTCGAGGACATCACCAGCGAGTTCGGCGTGAGCAAGCAACCCGTGATGGACGCCTTGCGGCGCCTGGAGACCCTCGGGTTGGTGGAGATCGTGCCGCAGAGCGGCTGTCGGATCCGGTCCTACTCCACGCAGGAGGCGCACGACTTCTTCACCGTCTTCGCCTCCTTCGAGGGCGAGATCGCGGCTGCGGCGGCCGAGCGGCACGACGAATCCGAGATGGCCGCGCTCGATGAGACACTGGACGCGCTGCACCTCGTCGAGCAGACACGGGATCACAGCAAGCGTGGGCGTGAGTACTTCGCTCGCAACGCCGCGTTCCACGGGCAGATCCACGCGATGGCCCGTTCGCCCCTCGTGGCCGATCTCAGCCGCCGCATGTGGTATCTGTCCGACTTCTTGATGTACAGCCGCGCCGGGGCCACGCGGATCGCTGACTCCGTGGTCGCCCGCAACCACGATCACGACCTGATCCGCACTGCCCTCCGGGACCGCAACGCCATCGTGGCCGAGGCCGCGATGAAGCAGCACATCCTCTCCATCACGTCGCTCTTCACTCCGGAGCCTCCCGGCCGCCCGTGATCCCACGAGGGGCCGGACGCCTGTTCCACTCGGCAGCCCACTGCCCCGGCCCACCACCGTGCACAAATCGCCCGATGACGGCGGTCCTGTTCGTCTGCGGCGGCGACGGCGGCATCCCGGATGGCCGCCGACCCGATGTCAGCGGCGCCCGACGTGCCATTGAGTACGGACGCAGACGGTCACCGACGCCTTGCCGACGTGCAGGCCGGCGACCCGCTCGTACAGACCTCCACCGCCGACCCTCCTCACGAGGTTCCCGAAGACCACCGCCGGCCGGCGCACCATCGCCCTGCCCGCCTGGGTCGTCGACCTGCTCGACCGCCGGCGGCAGCTGCAGCTGGTGACGCCGGCGGACGCGGTGGTCTTCCCCAGCCCGAGCGGCCGGCTGCACGATCCGCACGACACCAGCGCCGACCTGCGGAGCGTGCTGGACCGCGCCGGCTTCGAGTGGGTCACCTCCCACGTGTTCCGCAAGACGGTGGCCACCCGGCTGGACGAGGCCGGCCTGAGCGCCCGGCAGATCGCCGACCATCTCGGGCACACCCGCCCGAGCCTCACCCCAGGACGTCTACCTGGGCTGCGGGCCGGCCAGCCCCGAAGCGGCCGCCGCGCTCGACCGGCTCCGCTGATTGCGCGCGGGACACGCCCGGCGGGCGCCCGGTTGTGGGCTGGGCCCGGAGTTCGTTGGTCGTTTGTCGGTCGCACCGCCTGGCGGTGCCGACCGGTCAGGCCGCTGGCCTGCGGAGATGCTCCCCCGATTGGACTCGAACCAATAACCCTGCGATTAACAGTCGCATGCTCTGCCAATTGAGCTACGGGGGATGGGCGGGGCGACCCGCGCGCCAGTCGAGAGTACCTCACGGGTTCTCGGGGCCCGCGCAGGCACCCCCGTCGCGCCGCCGCTCCCCCGGTCGTACGGTGATCGCCACCATCTAGCCCACCGGAGGTCCACTGTGGCGAAGCTGTCCTTCCTCGTCGGCCTCGGTGCCGGCTACGTGCTCGGCGCCCGCGCGGGCCGTGAGCGCTACGAGCAGATCCGGCGCGCCTGGTCGCAGGCCAAGGAGGACCCGCGCCTGCAGGAGGTCGCGGGCATGGCCCAGGCCCACGCCGACTCGGTCGTCAACTCCGTGAAGGCCCGCATGGGGAGCGAGTCGCCGAGCTGACCCGGCCGGCGGTCCGGTCCGGCCGCTCGGCGGCGGTTCAGTCCGGCCGCTCCGCGGAGACGGCCTCGGCGAGCTTCCGCCGGGCCGCCTCCCGGGACGCCGGGTCGTTGCGGTCGGCCTCGTCGTCGAAGACGACCGTCCACTCCCGGGCGGCCTGACCGGGCACCCGCCGTGCCACGAGCACCACCGCTCCCCCGCTGGGCAGCGGCGAGCGCCGGCTGTCGACGACCGTCTGGTCCACCCGCTTGCGCACGACCGCGGGCAGCTCCCCCGCGTCGGCCAGGACGTGCCGCTCGGCCGGACCTCGCGCCTGCACGCCCGGTTCGACCTCCACCAGCGGGACGACGCTGAAGCTGCCCCCGCCGTCCGTCGTCGCCGCCCACCGGGCGGAGCCGATCTCGTGCCACGGCAGCACGCCGACCTCCCCCGCGGCGTCCAGCGCGAGCCCCGCCGGCACCCGGCGCAGCCCGCGCGAGGTGGCGACCAGCCACCCCTCCCCGCGGACGAGCTCCCCCCAGGCCAGCACCCGCTCGTCGGGGTCGGGCGAGGCCAGGACGACGGCGCGGACGATCTCCGGCGGCCGGGCCAGCCGCCGGCGCACCCACTCGCCGACGCTCACGGGGTCAGCCCGCCCATGGCCCGCTCGCGCAGCGACCGGGCCTGCTGCTCCAGCGCGAGGAGCTGACCGAAGACCTTCGTGTACTCGTCGGCCTGCTCGACCGGGTTCATCCGCTGCAGCCGCCCCTTCAGCGTGGACACCTGCCGCACCGTGGCCATCTCCTGCAGCCGGGCGAGGACGGCGATGACGTAACCGGCGTCGGCCTCGCCGACCGAGCGCAGCGGCTCGACGGCCAGCGCGGTCAGCTGCGCCCGGGCCGTCTCCCGGGTGCAGTGGGCGGCCACCTCGTCGAGCCAGGCCGGCCCCGACACCTGGGCCGCGGCCGCGCCGCCCGCCTCGGCGACGGCGGCGGCGACCGCGCCGTAGTCCGGGTCGGTGTAGGAATCCGGCGGGATGGCGTCGAACGAGGGACCGGCCAGCTCGGGCACCTGCAGGGCGGCCTTGACCGCCTCGCGCTCCACCTCGAGCGCGGCGTCGTCCGGGGTGCGCTTGGGGGCGCGCGGCCGGCCGCGCTGCGGCACGTCGCCGCCGCCCATCAGCCGGCGCACGCGCTCCATCACCTCGGCCTCGTCGGTGTCGCCGATCAGCGCGGCCAGCCGGCGGGCGTAGGCCGGGCGCAGCGCGTGGTCCTTGACCTGGGCGAGCAGCGGCGCCGTCCGGTCCAGCGCGGCGACCCGGCCCTCGACGGTCTCCAAGTCGTACTCGGCCAGCAGCGTGCGCAGCACGAACTCGATCAGCGGGGTCCGCCGGGCGACCAGGTCGCGGACGGCGGCGTCCCCGTGGGCCTGCCGCAGCTCGCAGGGGTCCCGCCCGTCGGGCTCGACGGCGACGAAGGTCTGCGCGACGAACCGCTGGTCCTCCTTGAACGTCTTCATGGCGGCGGCCTGCCCGGCGGCGTCGCCGTCGAAGGTGTAGACGACCTCGCCGCGGAACTCGTCCTGGTCCATGAGCAGCCGCCGCAGCACGCTGATGTGCTCCGGGCCGAACGCGGTGCCGCAGGAGGCCACCGCCGTCGTCACCCCGGCCAGGTGACAGGCCATGACGTCGGTGTAGCCCTCGACCACGACCGCCTGGTGGCGGCGGGCGATGTCCCGCTTCGCGCGCTCCAGCCCATAGAGCACCGTGCTCTTCTTGTAGAGCGGGGTCTCCGGGGTGTTGAGGTACTTCGGGCCCTGGTCGTCGTCCATCAGCTTGCGGGCGCCGAAGCCGATGACGTCGCCGGTGATGTCGCGGATCGGCCAGATCAGCCGCCGGTGGAACCGGTCGATCAGGGTGCCGCGGCTGGACTCCTTGGCCAGGCCCGCGGTCACCAGCTCCTCCTGGCTGAAGCCCTTGGCGCGCAGGTGGCGGGTCAGCGCGTCCCAGCCGCCGGGCGCGAAGCCGCAGCCGAAGTCGAGGGCGACCTGCCGGTCGAAGCCGCGGTCGGCGAGGAACTGCCGGGCCGGCGCGGCCTCGGGGGTGCGCAGCTGCTCGGCGTAGAACTCCGCGGCCGCGGTGTTGGCCGCGACCAGCCGGGCGCGCTGGCCGACGTCCCGCCGGTCGGGGGCGCCGGTGGGCCGGCCGCCGTCGTCCTCGTAGTGCAGCTGGACGCCGGCCTTGCCGGCCAGCAGCTCGACCGCCTCGGAGAAGGTGAGGTGGTCGACCTTCTGGATGAAGGAGATGACGTCGCCGCCCTCCCCACACCCGAAGCAGTGGTACAGCCCGCGCGAGGGGGTGACGTGGAACGACGGCGACTTCTCGTCGTGGAACGGGCACAGCCCCTTGAGGCTCCCGCCGCCGGCCCGCTTGAGCTGCAGGTGCTCACCGACCACGTCGTCGATGCGGCTGCGCTCGCGGACCAGCGCGATGTCCGCCGCGCGGATGCGACCCCGCCCCGCCATCTACCGACCCCGCCCTGCAGTTGTCACGTCGTCATTGTCCCGCGCCCCGCCCGCGCGCCGGCGGGTCAGCCGATCCCCGGGGCGCCGGCGACGCTCTCGCCGGTCACCCGGTAGAGCAGGTACGCCGCCGTCTCGCGGAGGATGTAGCGGAACTGGGTGGCGCGGGTCTGCACCGCGGGCCCCTGCCGGGTCGGCGAGCTCTCCGCCTCGATCCCGGCGTCCTCGGCCATCCGCTCGGCCCGCATGGCGTGCCAGGGGTCGGTGACCAGGACGGCGCTGCCCCAGCCGCGCTCGTCGAAGACGCGGCCCACCGCGCGCATGCTCTCCAGGGTGTCCACGCCCTCCTCGACCGCCACCAGCGCGTCCGGGGACACGCCGCCCGACGCGAGGTACTCCCGCCCCGCCTCCGCCTCGGTGAACTGGTCGCCGGCGGCCTTCCCGCCGACGGTGACGATCACCGGCGCGACGCCCTGCTCGTACAGCTTCAGCGCGTGCTCCAGGCGGGCCTCGAAGATCGACGACGGGACGCCGTTGTACTGCGCCGACCCGAGCACGACGATCGCGTCCGACGCCGGCCGGGAGTCCTGCCGCGCGGTCCACCAGATGGCGGTGGCGGTCGACGCGACGAGCAGCAGCACGGCGAGGACGGCGGCGCCGACCAGCCGGACGACCAGGCTCCCCATCCGCACCCGCACAGCGTCATGCGTACCACGCGGCGCCGACGCCGCGGCGCACCCGGCGCCGACGGTGGACGGCGGTCCGCGTCACCCCCCGGCCGGCTCCCCGCCGAGCGCCGCGCGGCCGGCCTCCAGCCGCGCCACCGGCACCCGGAACGGCGAGCAGGAGACGTAGTCCAGCCCGACGGCGTGGAAGAAGTGCACCGAGTCCGGGTCGCCGCCGTGCTCGCCGCAGACGCCGAGCTTGAGGTCGGGACGGGCGGACCGGCCGCGCTGCACCCCGACCTCGACCAGCCGGCCGACGCCGGGCCGGTCCAGCGACTCGAACGGCGAGACGCCGAAGATCCCCTTGTCCAGGTAGGCGTGGAAGAACGCCGCCTCGACGTCGTCCCGGGAGAAGCCCCAGGTCATCTGCGTCAGGTCGTTGGTGCCGAAGGAGAAGAACTCGGCCGACCCGGCGATCTCGTCGGCGGTCAGCGCGGCCCGCGGCACCTCGATCATCGTGCCGATCAGCGGGTGCACGTCGACCCCGTGCTCCCGGCACACCTCCTCGATGACCCGCTCGGACTCCTCGCGGATCGCCTCCAGCTCCTGCACCGCCCCGACCAGCGGGATCATGATCTCCGGCCGCGGGTCCCCGCCCTGCGCCCGGCGCTCGCAGGCCGCCTCGACGATCGCCCGCACCTGCATGGCGAACAGCCCGGGCACGACCAGGCCCAGCCGCACGCCGCGCAGCCCGAGCATCGGGTTCTCCTCGTGCATCCGCCGCACCGCGGCCAGCAGGCGCAGCGTGCCCTCGTCGGCGTGCCCCTCCGCCTCGGCGAGGGCCACCCGCACCGACAGGTCGGTGAGGTCGGGCAGGAACTCGTGCAGCGGCGGGTCCAGCAGCCGGACGGTGACCGGCAGCCCGTCCATCGCCTCGAAGATCTCGACGAAGTCCTGCTTCTGCAGCGGCTCCAGCGCGTCCAGCGCCGCCTGCCGCTCGTCGTCGCCCTCGGCGAGGATCAGCTGCTCGACCAGCTGCCGCCGGTCGCCGAGGAACATGTGCTCCGTGCGGCACAGCCCGATGCCGCGGGCGCCGAAGCGGCGGGCGCGGGCGGAGTCCTCGGGGGTGTCGGCGTTGGTCCGGACCCCGAGCCGCCGCACCTCGTCGGCGTGGGTCAGGATCCGGTGCACGCTGCGCACCAGGTCGTCGGCGTCCTCGGCCTCGGGATCCAGCTCGCCCTCGAAGTAGCGGACGACGGACGACGGCTCGACCGGCACCTCGCCCAGCCACACCCGGCCGGTCGACCCGTCGATGCTGATGACGTCGCCCTCGCCGACCACCGTGCCGTCGGGCGCGGTGAACCGCCGCTGCTTGGTGTCGACCTGCAGCTCCTCGGCGCCGCACACGCAGGTCTTGCCCATGCCGCGGGCCACGACGGCGGCGTGCGAGGTCTTGCCGCCGCGGCTGGTCAGCACGCCCTCGGCGGCGATCATCCCGGAGAGGTCGTCGGGGTTGGTCTCCCGGCGGACCAGCACCACCTTCTCCCCCCGCCCGGCCCACTCGACCGCGGTCTCGGAGGAGAACACCGCCTTGCCGACGGCGGCGCCGGGCGAGGCGTTCATCCCCTGGGTGAGCTGGGTGGCGTCGCCGCCGGAGACGAACCGCGGGAACATCAGCTGGGCCAGCTGGTCGCCGGTGACCCGGCGGACCGCCTCGTCCATGTCGATGAGGCCCTCGTCGACCAGCTGGGTGGCGATGACGAACGCGGCGGCCGCGGTGCGCTTGCCGACGCGGGTCTGCAGCATCCAGAGCTTGTTGCGCTCGACGGTGAACTCGATGTCGCACAGGTCGCGGTAGTGCGACTCGAGCCGGGCCATGATGTCCATCAGCTCGTCGTAGGCGCCCCGGTCGATGTCGGCGAGGTCGACCAGCGGCACGGTGTTGCGGATGCCGGCGACGACGTCCTCCCCCTGCGCGTTCTGCAGGTAGTCGCCGTAGACCCCCTGCTCGCCGCTGCCCGGGTCGCGGGTGAAGGCCACGCCGGTGCCGGAGTCCATGCCGAGGTTGCCGAACACCATGGAGCACACGTTGACCGCCGTGCCGGCGTCGCCGGGGATGCGCTCGCGGCGGCGGTAGAGGATCGCCCGGTCGGAGTTCCACGAGTCGAAGACGGCGTTGATCGCCAGGTCCATCTGCTCGCGCGGGTCCTGCGGGAAGTCCCGGCCGGTGTGCTCGCGGACGATCGCCTTGAACCGGTCGACGACGTCGCGCAGGTGCTCGGCGTCCAGGTCGAGGTCCAGGTCGGTGCCCTGGTCGGCCTTGACCGCGTCGAGCGCCTCGTCGAACAGCTCGCCCTCGATGCCCTGCACGGTCCTGCCGAACATCTGGATGAGCCGGCGGTAGGAGTCCCAGGCGAAGCGCTCGCTGCCCGACTGCGCGGCCAGCCCCCGCACCGACTCGTCGTTGAGCCCGACGTTGAGGACGGTCTCCATCATCCCGGGCATCGAGGCCGCGGCCCCCGAGCGCACCGAGACCAGCAGCGGGTCGGCCGGGTCGCCCAGCGTCTTGCCCATCGCCTTCTCGAGCGCGGCCAGGTGCTCGGATACCTGGGCGGCGAGGTCGGGCGGGGTGCTGCCGTGCTCGAGGTAGTGCCGGCAGGCGTCGGTGGTGATCGTGAAGCCCGGCGGGACCGGCAGCCCCAGGTTGGTCATCTCGGCCAGGTTGGCGCCCTTGCCGCCGAGCAGGTCCTTCTGCTCCTTGCTGCCCTCGCTGAAGTCGTAGACCCACTTCTGCTGGGTCCCCGTCGTCGACACCGGCCGCCACCTCCGCCTTCCGTGCCCCGTGGGTGCCCCGGGCAGCGTCGCCCGGGGTGGGGAGGGAGTCGATCATGGCGCATGGGCGGGGACGACGCAGCGCCGCGCGACGTGGCGGGTCGCGCGGCGCTGCGGGGTGGATCAGGCGGAACGAACGGCTCAGATGAAGGCGCCGTCGCCGCCGCAGACCCGCCAGCCCTTGTCCTCGGTGACGAAGAAGTTCGCCTCCTGCGACTGCCCGGCCGCGGTGACGGTCGCGTTGACGTTCTTGCCGCTCAGCTCGCCCTGCGTGGCGTCGGTGACCTCGTTGATCTCGACGGTGATCTCGCCGGGGGGCAGGAAGGCGAAGGACTCCCGGACCTCGGTCTCGGAGGTCTCGCGGGCGGCGTCCTCGCAGACCAGGTCCAGGGCACCCTCGGCGTCCCGCTCGGAGAGCTGCTGGACGAACTGGGTGACCGCCCCCTCGGGGCTGTTGGCACCGCGGCCCGAGACGATGAGGAAGCCGATCACCGCGAAGGCGATGGTCAGGACGACGACGATCGCCCCGACGATCTTCCCGGTCATCCACGGCGGAGAGGGCTGCGGCGACCGGTAGTTCGGGAAGCCGCTGGCGAGCGGTCCGCCCTGGAGGCTCTGCGCCTGCTGCGGCGTCGGGGCGTACTGCGGCTGGGGCGCCAGCTGCACCTGACCGGGGAACCCGATCTGCGTCGGGGCGGCGGCGGGCGGCAGGCTCCCGCCACTGGGCGCGGCGGGCTGCTGCGGGTACGGCGGCTGGGACAACGATCTTCCTCTCGAGCGGCCCCGGGCACTGCGTCCGTCCCGCGGGCGGCGTCATGGTGACAGCGCCTGACCGGTCTGAGAAGGGATCCCGGCGCGCGAGTCGCCGCCGCGGGCCCTACCCGGAGATGCCGCAGACGCGGGGGCCGTCCTCCGCCACCACGGTCACCGTCGCCGTGCTGCCGTCGTCCCACCGCACCGTGACGTGCTGGACGGTGTCGCCGTCCTCGTCGGCGTCGGTCGCGCCGGTCACCTCGGGGCCGTCACCGAGCAGGTAGTCCTCGCCCGGGTCGGCGTCGGCCAGCCGGTTGCGCTCGGCCGAGCAGAGCATCTGGGTGGCGGTGTCCAGGTCGCCGTCGCCCAGCGAGTCGTAGAAGACGGTGACCGCGGCGGTCGACTGCTCCTCCGGCGAGCCCTTCACCACCGGCAGCAGCAGCACCATCGCGACGCCGACCAGCACCGTGGCCAGCATGATCCCCAGCAGCAGGCCGTTGCGGCTGCGCGGCGTGCCGGTGTGCGGGCTGGACGGCCCGTCGTCGTAGAGGAACGGGCCCTCGGGCGGAGTGCTCATCCGCCGCTGACCAGCAGCTCGGCGCCCGCGGGCGGGCGCGGGTCGTCGCGGTCGGCCAGCCAGCCCTCGGGCAGCGCCACCGGCCGCGGCGCGCTGGTCCGCCCGCGCGGGCCGCCGAGGACGGCGGTCGGGTACGGCTGGTCGGGGATCCGCGCCAGCAGTCCGGCCAGCTCCTCCAGCGAGGACACCATCGCCAGCGCGCGCCGGACGTCGGAGCCGACCGAGAAGCCCTTGAGGTACCAGGCGACGTGCTTGCGAAAGTCGGTGCAGCCGTGCAGCTCTCCCTGCTCGGCCGAGAGCAGCTCGGCGTGCCGCTGCATCACGCCGGCGACCTCGCGCAGCGTGGGGAGGGCGCGCCGCGGCGACCCGGCGAAGGCGGCGGCGAGGTCGCCGAACAGCCACGGCCGGCCCAGGCAGCCGCGACCGATGACCACGCCCGCGCAACCGGTCTCGGCGACCAGCCGCAGCGCGTCGTCGGCCTCCCACACGTCGCCGTTGCCCAGCACCGGGATGTCGACGGCCTCGACCAGCCGGGCGATCGGCGCCCAGTCGGCGGTGCCGCTGTAGAGCTGGTCGGCGGTGCGGCCGTGCAGGGTGATCGCCGCGGCGCCCTCGTCCTGGGCGATGCGGCCGGCGTCGAGGTAGGTGACGTGCTCGGCGTCGATCCCGATGCGGGTCTTGATCGTCACCGGGACGTCGCGGGCCGCCCGCACCGCGGACCGCACGATGTCGGCCAGCAGCCGGCGGCGCCACGGCAGCGCGGAGCCGCCGCCCTTGCGGGTCACCTTGGGCACCGGGCAGCCGAAGTTCAGGTCGATGTGCGCCGGGCGGGTGCCGGCGACCTCCTCGTCGACCAGCATCTCCACCGCGCGGCCGACCGTCGCCGGGTCGACGCCGTAGAGCTGCACGGAGAACCCGGCCGCCGCCTCCTCGGGGGTGGCCTGCACCATCTGCAGCGTCTTGGCGTTGCGCTCGACCAGCGCCCGCGTGGTGATCATCTCGCAGACGTAGAGGCCGGCGCCGAACTCCCGGCACAGCGTGCGGAACGCCGGGTTGGTGATCCCGGCCATCGGCGCCAGCACGACGGCGGGGTCGACGGTCAGCGGCCCGAGCCGCAGCGGCGCCACCGCCGTCGCCGGCTCGAGGGTGCTGGTCACGCCTCCAGGGTAGGTGGGGCGCCGCGACTGACCGTCGAGCCGGGGCGTGACATGGCTCAACGGTCACAGGCGCGGCTGGAGCCGCCCGTCGTCCCCAGCTCGCGGTCCCGTCCACAGAGCACCACCGTCGCGCCACCCGACCGCACATCCCGGCCACCGTCGCCGGGTGCCCACGCGACTGGATCTGCCGCTCGCCGTCGACCTACCGGCCCGCGGGCGACTCGGCATCTTCACGACCGCCGATCTCGCCGCTCGAGGAGTGACCGAGAAGGAGGTGCGCTCCGCCGTCCGTACCGGTACCTGGGTTCGGCTCCGGACGGGGGTCTTCGTGAGCTCGGGAGACCTCGACGAGGTCGAGCGCACCGGGCGGCGTCCGGGCCTCGACGCGCTCGCCGTCATGGCCACGCTCGACCGTGCTTCGGCCGTCCTCAGCGGCGGGACGGCGGCGTGGGTCTGGGGCCTGCCACGCCCACGGGAGGCAGCCGAGATCGTGCGCCTCACCGACCCGGACCGCTGGCGGCGTGGTCGGGGATGGGTGATGACGCGGGCGGCGCTGCCCGACGACGAGGTGACCGTGCGCGGGGCGTACCGGGTCACCTCTGCGGCACGGACGCTCGTCGACGTCGCACGGTCCTGGCCGGAGACGTCCGCCGTCGCGGCCGTCGACGCCGCGCTACTCCGCGGGCTGACCACTCGGGAGGAGGTCCGCCAGGTGCTCGACCGCCAGACGACCGTGCCGGGCATCCCGCGCGCGTTGCGGGCGCTGGCCCTGGCCGATGGCCGCGCCGAGTCGTGGCTGGAGACCCTCGGACGGCTCACCTTCGCGGCGATCGGGCTCCCGCCCTTCGTGCCGCAGGTCGAGCTGTGGGTCGGGGACCGGCTGCTGAAGGTGGCTGACGGCTGGTACCCCGACGCGGCGCTGGCCGTCGAGTTCGACGGGCGCGTCAAGTACAGCCGATCGCGCTTCGGGCGCACGCCCGAGGAGACGTTGTGGGACGAGAAGCGCCGGGAGGACCTGCTGCGGTCCTTCGGGGTCCGCTTCGTCCGGGTCGCCGCGGAGGACCTCGGCCCCGGCCGGCTGCGGCTGGCCGACCTGGTCCAGCGGCAGCTCCACGTGGGCGGACCAGCGGCGCGTCAGTTCCGGGAGGTGCCGCGGTCGGAGGGCCGGTGGCGGGGCGAGGACCGCGGCGACGACGGGTGGCTCAGCCGCGCGGACGACGGCGTGGGTGGCGCGACTCGAGCCGCGTCACCGCCCGTCGAGCCGCGCCGTGGCCCGGCTTGACGGCCGCCGGCGGGGGTCGACCCACCTCGGGAGCTGGCAGCATGCGCGCGACCGCACCCGACCCGACGAGGAGACGACGCATGTCCGACCTGCCCGAGCTGCTGCAGCTGACCGAGGTGGGCGACCGCCGCTACCACGTCTTCCAGCCCGCCGAGTCCGCCGAGGGCCGCGACGTCGTCTTCAGCGGCCAGCTGCTCGGCCAGATGATGATGGCCTCGGACCTGCACGCCGGCGGCAAGGACATCCGCTCGGTGCACGCCGTCTTCGCCCGCGCCGGCTCCTACCAGTCGCCGATCGAGGTCGAGGTCGAGTCGCTGCAGGCCGGGCGCACCTGGGCCAGCGACACGGTCACCGCGCGGCAGAACGGCAAGCTGCTGGCCCGCGCCACCGTGCTGCTCAACGTCGTGGACCCCGACCTCATGCGGCACGGGCCGGCGATGCCCGAGGTCCCCGGCTTCGCGGGCCTCTCCCCCGCCCGCGGTCAGGCGTTCCCGGGCGCGGAGGTGCGGCCGGTGCCGGGCGAGCCGATGCTCGGCGACGTCCCGGTGGAGATGGCGTGGCACCGGTTCGACCGGCCGCTGGAGTCCCCGGCCGCCAACCAGGCCGTGCTCGCGTGGGCCACCTGCGGCCAGCTCATCGGCCTGGCGATGCGGCCGCACGCGGACACCGTCGACATCGGCCAGGCGCACGTGTCGCTGTCCACCGGCGTCATCGCGCACACGCTGCACTTCCTCGAGCGCTTCGACGTCGCCGCGCCCCTGCTGGTCACCAACGAGGCGACCAAGGCCGCGGCCGGCCGGGTCTACGGGCGGGGTTCGGTCTTCACCGAGGACGGCGTGCTCGTCGCGGCCTTCCACCAGGACTCGATGGCCAAGGACGCCGGCCGCTCGCTGGACCCGCGCACCGCGATGTAGCCGCGGAGGAGATCCGGGAGCGTGACGCCCACGGATCTCCTCCGCTCGGGTCAGCAGCCGGGGAGGCGGGCGGCCAGGTAGGACTCGACCTGGTCCAGGCCGATGCGCTCCTGGCTCATCGAGTCGCGCTCCCGCACGGTCACCGCCTGGTCCTCGAGCGTGTCGAAGTCGACGGTGAGGCAGAACGGCGTCCCGACCTCGTCCTGGCGCCGGTACCGGCGGCCGATGGCGCCGGCGTCGTCGAAGTCGACGTTCCAGTTCCGCCGCAGCGCGGCGGCCAGGTCGCGGGCCTTGGGCGACAGGTCGGCGTTGCGCGACAGCGGTAGGACGGCGGCCTTCACCGGCGCCAGCCGCGGGTCCAGCCGCAGCACCGTGCGGGTGTCGACGCCGCCCTTGGCGTTGGGCGCCTCGTCCTCGGTGTAGGCCTCGACGAGGAACGCCATCAGCGACCGGGTGAGGCCGGCGGCCGGCTCGATCACGTACGGCGTCCAGCGGGTGTTGGTGGCCTGGTCGAAGTAGGACAGGTCGGTGCCCGAGTGCTGGGTGTGCGTGGACAGGTCGAAGTCCGTGCGGTTGGCGATGCCCTCGAGCTCCCCCCACTCCGAGCCCTGGAAGCCGAAGCGGTACTCGATGTCGACGGTGCGCTTCGAGTAGTGCGACAGCTTCTCCTTCGGGTGCTCGAAGTGCCGCAGGTTGTCCGGGGAGATGCCCAGGTCGGTGTACCAGCGGGTGCGCTCGTCGATCCAGTACTGGTGCCAGGTCTCGTCGCTGCCGGGCTCGACGAAGAACTCCATCTCCATCTGCTCGAACTCGCGGGTCCGGAAGATGAAGTTGCCCGGGGTGATCTCGTTGCGGAACGACTTGCCGATCTGGCCGATGCCGAACGGCGGCTTCTTCCGCGCGGCGCCCATGACGTTGGCGAAGTTGACGAAGATGCCCTGCGCGGTCTCCGGGCGCAGGTAGTGCAGCCCCGACTCGTCCTCGACCGGGCCGAGGTAGGTCTTGAGCATCATGTTGAAGTCGCGCGGCTCGGTCCACGCGCCCTTCGTGCCGCAGTTCGGGCAGGTGATGTCGGCCAGGCCGTTCTCCGGCGCCCGGCCCTTGCGCGCCTCGAAGTCCTCCTCGAGGTGGTCGGCCCGGAAGCGCTTGTGACAGTGCTGGCACTCGGTCAGCGGGTCGGTGAAGACGCCGACGTGACCGGAGGCGACCCAGGTCTGGCGGGGCAGGATGACCGAGGAGTCCAGGCCGACGATGTCGTCACGGCTCTGGACGACGGTCCGCCACCACTGCTTCTTGATGTTCTCCTTGAGCTCGACGCCCAGGGGCCCGTAGTCCCAGGCGGAGCGGGTGCCGCCGTAGATCTCGCCGGAGGGGAAGACGAACCCCCGCCGCTTGCAGAGGTTGACCACCTTGTCGAGGCGGGCGGGGTCGTGCTTGGTCTGGCTCTCGGCCACGGGCGCTCAGGCTCCATCCGGCTGGCGGTCGGCGGTTGACCCGTCCACGGTAGTCGCGCGCCGGCGGGGAGCCGGGGACCGGTCACGGTGCCGGGAGGAACACCCCGGGCTCGTCGACGGCGTGCACCCACACCGGCGCGCCGGCGATCTTCACCTCGGCCGCGGACAGGGCCCGCCGGTAGGCGCCGACGCCGTCCCACGCGGTGACCAGCGCCCACAGGCCCGGCTCCTCGGCGGCCTCGCCGGCGTGCCCGCCGCGGAAGCCCGGCCGTGCCGACAGCGCGGCCAGCAGCGCGTCCACCTCGCCCGGGAAGGCGGCCGCCGCGTCGGCGGGCACGCGCAGTCGGGTCACCGCGAACACGCTCGCTCCCCTCCCCCGGCCGGGCGCCGGTCGGCCCGCCCGCGGCATCGTCGCAGACGCCGTCCCCCGGGAACGGCGACGGCCGGTCCCCGCGAGCGGGGACCGGCCGTCGTCGGACCGTCAGGGGTCAGGGCAGCGCGAGGTCGGCGACGAGCAGGTCCTCGCTGACGTAGATGGTCACCTCGTTCGAGGTGCTCGCGGTGCTCAGCTCGATGGTGATCGCCTCGAGGCCGCTGGCGCTGTCGTACTCGATGCTGACCAGCGCGGCGTCGGTCGGCTCCTCGTTGTTCAGCGCCGTCTCGTAGAACACCGCCACGAGGAAGTCGCCGGGGGCGAGGCCGTTGCTGGCCGCCGCCTCCTCGATGACCGCCACCAGGTCGGGGCCAGCGAGGCTGAGGGCGGTGGCGCCGTCACCGTCGATGATGGCGGCCAGGAAGGTCGCGGCCAGGTCGACCGAGCCCGGGATCTCCTCGCCGGAGTCGCCGCCGCCGCTGCTCGGCGGGTCCATCTCCTCCATCGGCACCTCGGCGCCGGTGGGGAGGTCCATGTCCGGGTCGACCTCCTCGGCACTCATCTCCTCCGCGGCGACGGACGCCGAGGTGGTGCTGGTGGCCGTGGCGGTGTTGCTGTTGTCGTCGTCGTCCTTGAGCAGGAAGAACAGCAGGACGCCGACGCCGGCGAGCACCACGACGGCCGCGGTGATCACCCAGGGCAGGACGCTCTTCTTCTGCGGCGGCTGGCCGTAGCCACCGGGACCGAAGCCGGGACCGCCGAACCCGGGGCCGGGCTGGCCGTAGCCGCCGGGCTGGCCGTAGCCACCGGGCTGCCCGTACTGGCCGGGACCGGGCTGGCCGTACTGCCCGGGACCGGGCTGGGCGTACTGACCGGGCTGGCCGTACTGGCCGCCGTACTGACCGGGGGGTTGGCTCATCGTGCTTCTCTCGTCTCGGTTGCCGGGGCGGGAGCCCCCGGGAGCGGGAGCAAGGTAGCCACGCGCCGCGGTCCCGCCTACCGGTTCCTGCGCGCGAGTTGTCACAGCTCCGTCACGAACCGTCCGCGCCTGCACACGCCCCCGGGCCGCACCAGCGAGGCTGGGCACATCGCCGCGGCGGCACGAGGCCGGGCGGATCACCGCGGCGAGGTCGCTGGTCGGCGTCGGACCTCGTACCTACACTCCGCCGACGACCGCACCCCGGCGCCGGCTCGGACGCGGGGCCGGGCAGCGGCACACGGAGGGACGTCAGCACGTGGAGTTGGAACAGTTCGGTCCCTACCGCATCGAGGCCCTGCTGGGCCGCGGCGGGATGGGCGAGGTCTACCGCGCCTTCGACACCGAGCACGACCGGGTCGTCGCGCTCAAGGTGCTGTCGGAGGCGCTGGCCGCCGACACCGGCTACCGGGAACGGTTCCGCCGCGAGGCCCACCTGGCCGCCCGGCTCAACGAACCCCACATCGTCCCGATCCACCGCTACGGCGAGATCGACGGCCGCCTGTTCCTCGACATGCGCCTGGTCCCCGGCCGCGACGTCGCCGCCGTGCTGGCCGAGGAAGGCCCGATGGAGCCCGCGCGCGCGGTCTCGGTGGTCTCCCAGACCGCCCGCGCCCTGGACTCCGCCCACGCCGACGGCCTGGTCCACCGCGACGTCAAACCCTCCAACGTGCTCATCACCGGCACCGGCGACGACGAGTTCGTCTACCTCGTCGACTTCGGCATCGCCCGCTCCACCTCCGACGCCGCCGGCCCCGCCCTCACCCAGACCGGCGCCGCGCTGGGGTCCTTCGACTACATGGCCCCCGAACGCTTCCTCGAGAAGCCCATCGACAAGCGCGTCGACGTCTACGCCCTGGCCTGCGTGCTCTTCGAGTGCCTCACCGGCCGCCGCCCCTTCACCGGCGACGGCCTGGCCACCCTGATGTACGCCCACCTCAACACCGACCCCGTCGCCCCCTCCACCCTGCGCCCCGGCCTGCCCAAGGCCCTCGACGACGTCGTCCTGCGCGGCCTGGCCAAGGACCCCGACACCCGCTACCCCACCTGCGGCGAACTCGCCGCCGCCGCCCGCGCCGCCCTCCGCGACTCCGGCGGCGCCGACGTCGTCGTCCCCGCCGCCCCGCCCACCTCCGTCACGCCGCTGCCCGTCCGGCCGCAGACCGTCGGCTTCTCCAACCCCGGGCCGCCCGGCTACGGGCCGCCGTCCAACCCCGGGCCCGGCGGCTTCGGCCCGCCCACGGGCGGCTACGCACCGGCGGCGGGCACCGGCTACCCGGCTGCGGCCGGTGGCTACGGGCCGCCGTCCAACCCGGGTCAGCCCGGCTACGGGCCGCCGTCCAACCCCGGGCCCGGCGGCTACGGGCCGCCGTCGAACCCGGGTCCGCCCGGCTTCCCGCCGCCGGGACCGGGCGGCACCGCCGGCACCGGCCCCGGCGGCCCGCCGAACGTCAGCAGCGGCTACGTAGCGCACGGCAGCTCCCCGTCCGGCGCGGGGCGCGGCCCCAACCGCCTGCCGCTGATCCTGGGCGGGGTGGGGCTGCTCGTCGTGCTCGGCGTCGTCCTGGTCCTCGTGCTCGCCGGCGGCTCCGGCGGGGGCGGCGGCGGGGGCGGCGGCGGGGGCGGCGGCGGGGCCGACCCGACCACCGCGGGGCCCACGACGTCCGACCCGGTCACCACGACCTCGTCGACGACCCCGGCCGGGGACGACCCCGAGGAGACCCTGCGGGCGATCCTCCCGGAGGCGTTCGACCCCGACGACTGCGAGCCCCGGGACGAGCCCGTCGGCGACGGCGACCTCGCCGCACTGCTGTGCGGCGCCGCGCCGACCCAGCCGGGGCCGGAGGTGTCGAACTTCTTCCTCTACGAGGACGCCGACGCCGTCACCGAGGTCTTCCGGAACGACGTGGTGGAGCAGCTGCAGCGGCCGGAGGCGCCGTCGTTCACCGACGTCCCGACGTCCCAGGGCTGGCACACCTACACCACCGGGGACACCGGCGGGTACGTCGCCACCTACAACAACGACGACGGCGACGCGATCCTCTACTGGACGCAGGACGACGTCGGCGCCATCGGGGTGGTCACGATCCCGGGCGCGGGGACGGCGGGCATCCAGACCCTGTGGCAGTGGTGGAACGACCCCGCCAACAGCGACTTCGTCGCGAACTGACAGCAGCGCCGCGACCCGCCGTCCCGACCGGGCGGCGGGTCGTGCGGCGCCCGGCCCGACCGCGCCGCGGGAGCGGGCCGGACGACGGAGCGGCATCCGAGGAGACGTCGGCACGTGGAGTGGGAACAGTTCGGTCCCTACCGCATCGAGGCCCTGCTGGGCCGCGGCGGGATGGGCGAGGTCTACCGCGCCTTCGACACCGAGCACGACCGGGTCGTCGCGCTCAAGGTGCTGTCGGAGGCGCTGGCCGCCGACACCGGCTACCGGGAACGGTTCCGCCGCGAGGCCCACCTGGCCGCCCGGCTCAACGAACCCCACATCGTCCCGATCCACCGCTACGGCGAGATCGACGGCCGCCTGTTCCTCGACATGCGCCTGGTCCCCGGCCGCGACGTCGCCGCCGTGCTGGCCGAGGAAGGCCCGATGGAGCCCGCGCGCGCGGTCTCGGTGGTCTCCCAGACCGCCCGCGCCCTGGACTCCGCCCACGCCGACGGCCTGGTCCACCGCGACGTCAAACCCTCCAACGTGCTCATCACCGGCACCGGCGACGACGAGTTCGTCTACCTCGTCGACTTCGGCATCGCCCGCTCCACCTCCGACGCCGCCGGCCCCGCCCTCACCCAGACCGGCGCCGCGCTGGGGTCCTTCGACTACATGGCCCCCGAACGCTTCCTCGAGAAGCCCATCGACAAGCGCGTCGACGTCTACGCCCTGGCCTGCGTGCTCTTCGAGTGCCTCACCGGCCGCCGCCCCTTCACCGGCGACGGCCTGGCCACCCTGATGTACGCCCACCTCAACACCGACCCCGTCGCCCCCTCCACCCTGCGCCCGGGCCTGCCCAAGGCCCTCGACGACGTCGTCCTGCGCGGCCTGGCCAAGGACCCCGACACCCGCTACCCCACCTGCGGCGAACTCGCCGCCGCCGCCCGCGCCGCCCTCCGCGACTCCGGCGTGGCCGAGACCCCGATGCCCGCGGCCCCGCCCACGGCGGTGACCCAGCTCCCGGTCCGGCCCGAGACGGTGGGCTTCTCCCAGCCGGGACCGCCCGGCCTGCCCGCGCAGGGACACGGCGCGGCCACGGGGCACGGCGCCGGCTACCCGACCGGCTACGGCCCGACCGGCCCGGGCGGCGCGACCGGCTACGGCCCCGGCGGCTCGACCGGTTACGGCCCCGGCGGCCCCGGCGGCCCGACCGGCCACCCGGGGCCGGCCGTCGCGCCGGCGGGCGCCGGGCGCAGGTCCACCCGCCTGCCGCTGGTCCTCGGCGGCGTGGCGGCGTTGCTGGTGCTGGCCGTCGTCCTCGTCGTCGTGCTGGCCGGCGGCTCCGGCGGCGGCGGTGGCGGCTCCGCCGAGGACACCACTCCGCCCCCGGTGATCACCACCCCGAGCACGCCGCCCACGACGCCCCCGGCCGAGGACCCGGAGGAGGAGCTGCGGGCCATCCTGCCGGGTGGCTTCGACGCGGCCGACTGCGACACGGGCGACGCCACCGGCGACGGCTCGACCGCGGTGCTCGACTGCGGGCCGGCGACCAGCCAGCCCGGGCCGTCCGCGGGGACCTTCTACCTGTACGAGGACGGGGAGGTCGACGACGTCTTCCTCGCCGACATGCAGCGCAACGGCATCCAGCCGCTCCCGACCGGGACGCTGTGCCCGGACGCGCAGGGCTACGGCTACTACCGGATCGAGGGGCAGCGCGCCGGGCGCGTGGCCTGCTACGTCGACGGGAACGACAACGCGATCATGGTGTGGACCCAGGACGACGTCGGCGCCGAGGGGCTCATCGGCATCGTCGGCGGCGGGCAGGAGGGTCTGGTGACGCTCTCGCAGTGGTGGACCGAGCAGGGCAACAGCGACTTCGTCGAGCGCTGAGCCACCGCGCGGTGGGGCTCGCCGGGGGCGTGGTCGTGCGCGCGCGCCGGCAGGGGACGATCGGCCGCACAGCGGTACACGGAGGGACGTCGGCACGTGCAGCGGGAACAGGTGGGCCCCTACCGGGTCGAGGCCGTCCTCGGCGAGGGGCCCCGGGGCGAGCGTCTCCGGGCGACCGACACCCGGGACGGCCGGGCCGTCGTCCTCGACCTGCTGCCCGCGGCGCTGTCCGCCGACCCCGGCTACCGCGCCCGCTTCGCCCACGACGCCGGCCTGGCCGCCCGGCTCGACGAGCCGGACGTCGTCCCCGTGCAGCGCTCCGGCGAGCTCGACGGGCGGCTGTTCCTCGAGCGGCCGCTCGTCCCGGGGCGGGACCTCGCCGCCGTCCTCGCGGAGGAGGGCGCGCTGGACCCCGCTCGCGCGGTGTCCCTCGTCGGCCAGGTCGCCCGCGCCCTCGACACCGCCCACGCCGCCGGCCTCGCGCACGGCGACCTGACGGCCGCCGACGTCCTGCTGACCGGCGCCGACGGGCCGGTCGCCGTGACCGGCCTCGGCGTCCCCCGCCCGGGCGGCGAGCCGGCCGACCCGCGGGCGGACGTCGCCGCGCTGGCCCGCCTGCTGCACGAGTGCCTCACCGGCGCCGGGCCCGTCCCCGGCGGGGGCGGTGCTCCCCCGGCCGCCCGACCCGAGGTGCCGCCGGCTCTGGACGCCGTCGTCCGCACGGGCCTGGGCGAGGCCCCCGGCCGGGGCTACGCCGACTGCGGCGAGCTCGCCGCGGCCGCGCGGGCCGCGCTCGAGGAGCCCGGCGGGTCCCCGCCGGCCGGGGGCGGCCGGAACCCGCGACCGCTGGCGATCGTCCTGGCCGGGGTCGCGGTCGCGGCCGTGCTCGCCCTCGTCCTGGTCGTCGTCCTGGGCGGCTCCGGCGACGAGGCCGGCTCCGCCGAGGGCACGCCGACGGCGACGCGGCTGGTCACCACCACCCCGAGCCCGCCGCCGGACGACGAGGCCGAGGACCGGCTGCGCTCGATCATCCCGGGCGACTTCATCGCCGTGGACTGCGATCCGGGCGAGCCGACCGACGACGGCGCCGTCGCCGTGCTCGGCTGCGGGTCGGCCAGCACCCAGCCCGGGCCCGAGGACTCCGTCTTCTACCTGTACGAGGACGGCGCGACCCTCGACGAGGTCTTCCTCGCCGACGTGGAGCGCAACGGGGTGCCGCCGCTGCCGGACGGGGCGTCGTGCCCCGACGCGCAGGGCCACGGCTCCTACGCGATCGACGACGAGCGCGCCGGGCGTCTGGCCTGCTACATCGACGAGGACAACGACGCGATCATGATCTGGACGCAGGACGGCTTCGCCGCCGAGGCGCTCGCGGTGATCGTCGACGGCGGCCGGCCGGGGATGCAGGCGCTCTGGGATTGGTGGCTCGTCGCGGAGCAGAGCGGCTTCGCCCCGCGCTGACCCGCGCGCCACGAGGAGGGCCCCTCCTCCCACCCGGACGGTGGGGGGAGGGGCCCTCCTCGTGCGTGCGGCGCCTCAGGCGGTGGCGAGCGCCGCGGCGGCCAGGGCGTCGAGCCGCTGGGCGACCTGCTCGGCCGTGGCCGGCCGCTGCCCCACGGGCGCGAGGCAGTCGCTGACCAGCGCCGCCTCCTCGTGGGTGAGGCCGGGGGCCAGCGCCGGCTCGGCGCTCATCACCCGGCGGATCGCCAGCAGCGGCTCGCTGTCGGGCAGCTCGCCGTAGAGGCCGTTGCCGGTCAGCGCGCGGTGCAGCGTGGCGCCCAGCGCGAACACCTCGGTGGCCCGGGAGGGCCGGTCACCGCGCAGCAGCGCGGGGTCGAGGAACTCCACCGACGCGGCGCTGGCCATGCCGGTCAGCGTCACGCCGGGGGTGAGGAACCGGGCCAGCCCCAGGTCGGAGACCTTGCCGCCCTCGTCGGTGAGCAGGATGTTGGCCGGCTTGAGGTCCCCGTGGGTGAGGCCGGCCTCGTGCAGGGCGTGCAGCGCGTGGGCCGCGTGGGCGACCGCCCGGAGCACCTCGCCGCGGCTCAGCGGCCGCGCGGGGGCGGCGAGCGAGCCCAGCGGGCAGTACTCCATGGCGTACAGGAAGCTGTCCTGCAGCACCGCGTCGTAGACCCGGACCAGGTACGGGGAGTTGACCTGGGCGAAGGCGCGCAGCTCGCGCACCCCGCGCTCGTAGGCCTGCTCGCTGTGGCTGCCGGTGAAGACCTTGACCGCCACGTACTCGTCGGGCAGGCCGAGCCGCGCCGGCGGGCGGGCCAGGTAGAAGCGTCCGTTGTTGCCCTCGCCGAGCACCCGGATCACCTGGTAGTCCGCGATCGTGGCAGGCGCCGCGCCCGCCAGGCCGACGGCATCCATGCATGTCCTCCTGTTGCTGTGGTGCACCCGGTCACGCCGGGTCGCCGCCCGTGCGGCAGCGCGTCAGTGTGCACGGCACCGGCTCCGGCGGGAAGGCGAACGCGCGCCCGATGACGGCTCGTGCCACCGCGCGCCGAAAACCGCCGAGCGGGGCGGGCCGGGGCTAGCATCCGCGCCCGGTGCACGCCTGCTGCGGCGGCCCCGAGGCCGGATCGGCCGTCCCGTCCCCACCGCGGATCCGGCAGCACGGGTCCGTCCGCACATCCCCGGAGTGACCGTGCACCACGACGTCGCGGAGATCACCGCCTACGTCTTCCTCGACCTCGCGGTCATCATGGTCGTCGCGCGACTCATGGGCCGGCTCGCCATCCGCGTCGGCCAGCCGGCCGTGATGGGCGAGATCGTCGCCGGCATCCTGCTGGGGCCGACCTTGCTGGGCGCGCTGCCCGGCGACCTGGACACCCTGCTCTTCCCCGAGGACGTCCGCCCCTACCTGCAGGTCCTGGCACAGCTCGGACTGTGCCTGTTCATGTTCCTCGTCGGCCTGGAGGTCGACCTGTCGTTCATCCGCGGCCGGGAGAAGATCGCCGTCTCGGTCTCGATGTCCTCGATCGTCCTGCCCTTCGCGCTCGGGGTGCTGCTGGCCACGCTCCTGCACGCCCGGCACGACGTCTTCACCGACGCCGACGGGGCGACCCAGGCCATCGAGTTCGCCGGCTTCGCCCTGTTCATGGGCGTGGCCATGTCCATCACCGCGTTCCCGGTGCTCGCCCGGATCCTCGCCGAGCGGGGCATGCACAAGATCCCGACGGGTGTCCTCGCGCTCGCCTGCGCCGCCGTCGACGACGTCCTGGCCTGGGCGCTGCTCGCCGTCGTCGTCGCCGTCGTGGCGGCCGGCTCGGTCACCGGGGTCTTCCTGATCATCTGCTACTCGGTGATCTTCGCGCTGGTGATGTTCCTGGTGGTGAAGCCGCTGCTGAGCCTCCTGGTGAGCCGGTACGAGCGCTTCGGTCAGCTGACACCGGAGATGCTGGCCGTGGTGCTGATCGGCATCCTCGGCAGTGCCTGGGTCACCGAGCAGATCGGCATCCACTTCATCTTCGGCGCCTTCGTCTTCGGCGTGATCATGCCCCGCCAGGGCGCCGCGCGGCTCAACCACGAGGTCATCGACCGGCTCGAGTCGGTCAGCGTCCTGCTGTTGCTGCCCGTCTTCTTCGTCGTCACCGGGCTCGGGGTCGACGTCGGCGCGATCGACCTGACCGGCCTGGGCGAGCTCGGGCTGATCCTGCTCGTCGCGATCTCCGGCAAGTTCATCGGCGCGTTTGCCGCGGCCCGCGCCAACCGGGTGCCACGGCGCCAGGCCACGGCGCTGGGCGTGCTGATGAACACCCGCGGCCTGACCGAGCTGGTCATCCTCAACCTCGGCCGCGAGAACGGGGTGCTCGACGACCAGATGTTCACCCTCATGGTGATCATGGCCGTGGTGACGACGGTGATGACCTCTCCGCTGCTGCACGTCGTGTACCCCACCCGCGTCCTGCAGCGGGACATCGCGGCCGCCGAGCGTGCCGCGATGGGCCTCGAGGAGGCCTACACCGTCGTCGTGGTCGTCGAGGACCCGGACAAGGACGCCGGCCTGGTCGAGCTCGCCTGCGACCTGGTCGGACGGGAGTCGCCGGCTCAGATCGTCGTGACGCGGGTCGTCAAGCGCTCGTTGCCGAAGCCCGAGGTGGCCAGCGGCCTGGGCGCGGACCTGGCGCTGATGGCGACGACGGCCGGGGAACTGCGTCAGCTGGCCGGGCAGGTCGAGGCGCGCGGTCTGCGGGCATCGGTCGCGTCCCGGTTCAGCGACGACCCGTGGGCCGAGGTGGCCGACCTCGCCACCAGCTCCGCCGCCGACGTGGTGCTGGTCCGCAGCGGCTGGGGCGTCGCCGAGGGCGCGACGGACGCCACGCCGTGGCCGGACACCCTCCAGGGCACCGTGGTCGTGGTCAACGGTGAGCTCGGCGAGCCGGGGCTGAGCCCCCACGGGCCGGTGTCGGTCGTGCAGGACGGCGACGCCAGCGGCCGGGCGGCCCTGCGCCTGGCCGCGCAGGCCTCGATGGGCCGGTCCGTGCCGCTGCAGCTGCAGGCCGGCGACGGCTGGCGGGCCGAGCGGCGGGCGGCCGGCGTCAGCGAGTCGCTGCGCCGCGCCGGCGTGCTCGTGGCCGCCGAGGACGAGCCGACCGCGCTGCCCTCGCTGCGGGTGGCGCCGGCGGGCGCGCCCGTCACCGCGTCGGACGACCTGACGCCCGTCCTCGTCGTGCACGCCGGCACTGCCGACAGCGACCGGGACATGGACGAGACGCTGGCCGGGATCAGCAGCGGGGCCGCGCCCGCCTGACCCGCACGCGTCGCGACGGCGCCCGTCCCCGGCCGGGGGCGGGCGCCGTCGCCGTCTCCGGGGGCGGGCCGGCCACGATCAGCTCACCTGATCGTGCGGCGTCCTCCCTCACGGCAGACGGTGAGGGAGGACGCGCAGCGGTGAGGGAGGACGCCGCGGTGAAGGGGACGGCGCGGTGAAGGGGACGCCGCGGTGAGGCGGACGCCGCGGTGAGGGGCCGATCGGCGGGCGCCGGGTCCGGACACGACGGCGCCCGCGACCCCGGAGCAGGGACGCGGGCGCCGAGGTGCCGCTGAACGGTCAGTAGCCGCCGTGCGGGGACTCGAAGGCGAACTGTCGCCCGCCCATGCGCACGGTCATGCCGGGCGTGAGCTGCACCGGCTGGCCGGGGATCAGCGAGGTCCAGGCGAGCTCGCCGCGCCGCGCGAACAGGGTGCCGTTGGCCGAGCCGATGTCGGTCAGGACGACGTCCCAGCCCTCCAGCCGGATCTCGGCGTGGTGCCGGCTGACCCCGCCGGTCTGGTCGACGACGAGCAGCGGACGGTGGCTGCCGTCGCGGACCCGCCCGTCGGTCTCCGGCTCGCGGCCGAGCAGGTAGTCCGCGTCCAGGCTGACGGTGGCCCCGTTGTCGAAGACCAGCAGGCCCAGCGGCGGCCGCACGCCCTCGACGAACACCGCGGTCTGCTGCGTCGTGCGGATGCCGCACTGCGCGCAGAACAGCACCCGCGGGTCGTTGAGGTGCCCGTTCTTGCAGAGGATGCCCTTGACCTTGGGCCGGGTGTCGCCCTCCTCCTGCGGGGCCAGCGCGGCCGGCGGCTGCTCGTCGGTGACGACCGGCAGCGGCTCGCGTGGCGGCTCCACCTCGTCGGCGGGCGGCGGCTGGAGGAACGACACCGAGCGGGCCGGGGCGGGCAGCTCGACCGGCGGCGCGACGGGCGCCGACGGCTCCGGCGCCGCGTGGGCCCCGTGGTCGTGGGCGCCGTGGTCGTGGGCGCCGTGGTCGTGCGCCCCGTGGTCGTGGGCGGCGTGGTCGTGGCCCGCGTGGTCGTGCTCGGGCGCCGCCGGGGTGGCGGGCGGCGGCGGGACCGCGGCGGCGGGCGCCGGCGGCGGCGGGACCGGCGGCGTCGTCACCCGGGCGGCCACCGGGGTGGGCAGCTGGGCCAGGACCGTCCCGCCGGTCACGACGGGCGGCGCGGGCGCCACCGGGGTGGCCGGGGTGGGCGCCGGGGAGAGCACCGCCGCCGCACCCGGGACCGCACCGGCCTCGAGGTCGGCCAGCGGGTGCGGGCCCATGTCGGCCTTCGAGCCGGCGGACAGCCGCAGCGCGGCCGGGGGCCAGTCGACGAGGCGGTCCAGGTAGGCGCGGCCGTCGGCCAGGGGGTTCTCCCCCTGCGCGCTGGTCAGCCGCAGGCCGAGGTCGGGCACCTCGGCCACGCCGTCGCCGAGCAGCGCGAGGGCCAGGCCCTCCTCGGTGGCGGCGGCGACGGCGAACGAGGGCACGCCGTCGGCGGTGGGCAGCCAAGCGCGCAGCTCCTCGTGCAGCCGGCGCCCGGGGGCGCGCCGGCCGGCGGCCGACACGCGCCGGGCCAGCCCGACGAGCTCGCCGAGGCGGCGGTCGCCGGCCGGCGCGGCCGGGGCGGGCGGTGCGACCGGGGCGGCACCCCAGCCACCGAGTCCGGCGGCGGGCGCGGGCGCCGGCGCCGCGGTCGCCTCGACGGCGACGACGAGCACGACGCCGGGCAGCCGGACGACGAGGTCCTCGCCGGGCGTCACGGCGACGGCGACCTGGTCGAAGGGCGGGACGCCGACCGCAGCCGCGGGAGCGGCGGCCGGCGGGACGACGGGCGAGCTCATCAGACGAGCCTCCCGCCGTTGATCCGCCAGTGGACGAACGGCACGCGCATCGGGCCGTTGGCGACCAGCCAGACGATGATCCACGTCGTCACGAAGTGGATGACGAACGCCGGGCCGGGGATGCCGTCGTGCCAGAACACGGCGCCGCCGGCGAACAGGAACCACACCAGCAGGCCCTCGTTGATGCCGGTGAGGAAGCCGAACAGCGTCGGCCAGTCCTTCTCCCACCGGAACTGCTGGATGCCGTGGTAGAGCAGCTCCCACAGCACGCCCAGCACCGTGGTCACGAGGATGACGGAGAACGTGGCGCCGTAGGAGGCGCCGATGCCGACGCCGGTCGGCAGGACCGGCGTGATGATCAGGGTCCACAGGCCGCCGATCACGACCAGGAGGAAGATCCGGGTCTGGATGCGGCCGTTGAGGGTGGGGAGCACAGGGGTCTCTCTCGGGTCGTCGCGGGTTCAGGCGGGGCGGTCGGTCAGATCTGCTTGTTGCGGACCCACTTCCACCACTGGCTGGTCGACCGGCCGGGGCCCAGCTTCTGCGCGAAGCCCTGCTTGATCAGGTCGTCGGCGATCTCCTGGGCCGCGATCTGCAGGCCGAAGAAGGTGTCGACGCCGGGGAACGGGCCGCCCAGGGTGGCGCTGCCGGAGGCGTAGATCTTGCCGCCGTTCTGCGTCCCGAGGAGCTCGAAGTTGGTGCCCACGTCGAGCCGGCCGACGGGGTTGCGCCCGGCGCCGGAGTGGTCGAGCAGGTCGGCCAGGACGCGGTGCTCGCGGATGTCGGCCTCGAGGCCGGTGCAGTCGATGACGAAGTCGAACGTCCCCAGCTGCGGGCCCTGGTCGCTGCTGACCGCGACCTCGACGAGGTCGCCCACCGGCCGCAGGTTGTCGATCTGGCCGATCATCACGCGGTACCAGCCCTCGCGGCGGCCGCGGTCGAGCTGCTCGAGCCAGTCGTTGCGCAGCGGGGTGTTGGTGCCGCCCATCTCCTTGTACAGGCGGGCGCGCTCCTCCCCGTGGCTCTTGCGCACCTGCTGCTTGAGCTGGCCGCCCCACACCGACTTGGGGTAGTTGAAGCCCTGGTAGGCCCACCCGTCGGCGCCGCGGCGGCGCTTGAAGATGCTCGGGCCGTGCGCCTTGTCCACGTAGGTGCGGAACAGGTGCACGATCTGCGTCTGCAGGCCCCGCTGGTCGCGGTCGTCGATCAGCCGCTGCAGCACCCGGGAGGCGACGATGCCGCCGCCGCGGATGAGCACGGTGCCGGGGCGCTTGTGCAGCCGCTCGTAGACGTGCTCGTGCGGCTCGTAGGCGTTCACGACCTTGTGGAAGTCGTTGTACTCCTGCCGGTACTTCTGCAGGTCGGGCAGGAACTTCAGGCCCGGGTAGCCGACGGCGACGTGCACCCACTGGCTGCGGTAGGCGATGCGCCGGGTCGGGGCGGCGCCCTCCGGCGGGGTGAGGACCGTGAAGTACCCGCCGCCGGCGCGGCGCCGGACCATGCGCACCTGCCCGTGCACGACCATCTCGGGGTACCGGATCCGGTACATCTCCCGCTCCATGGACGTGAACGCGTGCCCGGCCTTGGGCGTGTAGTAGCGCTTGAAGATCGGCTCGAGGAAGACGTTCCACCACTGCTTCGGGCCCTCGCGCAGGGCGTAGCTGGGGAAGCCCCAGATGTTGTCCGGCGTGGAGGCCGAGTCCGAGCGCAGCCGCTCGCCCCGGGGGATCTGCGAGACCGTCGTCAGGTACTCGTAGCTCTCCCACGGCGTCTTCAGCGGGGTGAGCACGCGCATCGCGCTGGTCGGCACCCCGCAGATCCGCAGGTAGTCGACCGTCACGAACGACCCGATGCCGCCACCGAAGGTGACGAACGGGACGTCGATGATCGGGATGCCGGCCTCGGCCAGCATCTGGTCGGTCCAGACGTGGGTGTTGATCAGCTGGTCGTTGAGGTCACCGCGCTGCGGCGACCCCGACGGGGGCTGGGCGTGCTGGGGCGCGATCGTGCTCTCGCTCACGGGGTGTTTCCGTCCTTGCTCGGGGAGTCGCGACACTGTCGGCGACCCCGGCACCGGTGTCAACGAGTTCCGCCGCGCCGTCCCGAACCGTTGCCCGGTCGCCGCAGAGGTGTCCCCGGCGGGGCGCGGAACCGGGGTGCGGCGGCCGGCGGAGCCTAGACTCCCGGCGTCCGGTCCACGGGGGGACGGCGTCGCGCCGCAGGTCGTCCGGGAGGTCGTGGGTGGAGTTCCGCGAGTTCGGCCCGTACCGGATCGAGCGCCTGCTCGGCCGTGGCGGCATGGGCGTGGTCTACGAGGCCTTCGACACCGAGCACCAGCGCCGGGTGGCCCTCAAGGTGCTCGCCGAGGACCTCGCGGCCGACCAGGCCTACCGGGAGCGGTTCCGGCGCGAGGCCTACGCCGCGGCGCGGCTCAACGACCCGCACATCGTGCCGATCCACCGCTACGGCGACATCGACGGCCGGCTGTTCCTCGACATGCGGCTGGTGCGCGGCAGCGACCTGTCCGCGGTGCTCGCCGAGCGCGGCCCGCTGGCGCCGCGGCGGGCGGTGGACGTCGTCGCGCAGGTGGCGCACGCGCTGGACGCCGCCCACGCCGAGGGCCTGGTGCACCGGGACGTGAAGCCCTCGAACGTGCTGGTCTGCGCGCCGCTGTCGGAGGTGCCGGACGAGGACGAGGAGGAGTTCGTCTACCTCGTCGACTTCGGCATCGCGCGGATGCTGATGCCCGACCCGGGCCAGCCCAGCCTGACCCAGGCCGGCTCGGCCGTCGGCAGCTTCGACTACATGGCGCCCGAGCGCTTCCTGGAGCGCCCGGCCGACGCCCGCGCCGACGTGTACTCGCTGGCCTGCGTGCTGTTCGAGACCCTGACCGGACGCCGCCCGTTCCCGGTGACCGGGCTGGCGCCGCTGATGTGGGCGCACCTGAACGAGGCGCCGCCGTCGGTCACCGCGCTGCGACCCGAGCTGCCGCGCGGGCTGGACGAGGTGCTGGCCAAGGGGCTGGCCAAGGAGCCCGAGCAGCGGTGGCCGTCCGCGGGCGCCCTGGCGACGGCCGCCCGCCGCGTGCTGACCTCCACCGCGCGCATCCCGACCCTCCCGCCGGCCCCGACCGTCGTCCCGGCGCCGCCGGCCCCGCCCGCCGTGGCCGCCTGGTCACCGGAGTCCCCGGCGACCGCGCCGGCAGCCGCCCGCGCCGCCGTCCGGCCGGCCGCCCGGGCCGCCGCCCCGGCGTCCGCGGCCCCCGCCCGGCCCGGGCCGCCGTCACCGCCGCCGTCGCCGTCCGGGCGGGCGGGTCGCGGCGGCCGGACCGCGACGGTGCTGGTCTGGACGGCGGCGGCGCTGCTCGCCGCGCTCGTCGCCGTCCTCGTGCTGACCGACGGCGGGGACGCGCCGCTGGACCGGCCGGAGCCGCCGGCCGCCGGGCCGCAGCACGACGACCTGCTGGCGATCCTCCCGCCGGACTACGACGCGGCCGGGTGCCGGCCCGCACCCGCCCCCGAGGACGGCGAGGTGGCGGCGGTCGACTGCGGCGCCAGCGCCACCCAGCCCGGGCCGGGGCACTCGCGGTTCTTCCTCTACCCCGACGGCGAGACCGCCGAGCGGGTGTTCCTGGACGACGTCGCCCGCGTCGAGCTCGAGGAGCAGCCCGCCGGCACCTCCTGCCCGGCGACCCAGGGGCACGGCACCTGGGAGGAGGAGGGCGTCGGCTCGGGCCGGGTCGCCTGCTACGTGGACCGGGAGAACGACGCCGTCCTCATCTGGACCGAGGCCGAAGACGGCGTCGAGGCGGTCGTGCGCATCCGCAACGGCGGCACCCAGGGGCTGACCGCGCTCACCGACTGGTGGCGCGACACCGACGTCGCGTCCTTCGGCGGTTAGGCGCTGCCGAACCGGCGCTGGCGGGAGGCGTACTCCTCGCAGGCGGCCCACAGGTGCCGGCGGTCGAAGTCCGGCCAGAGGGTGTCGAGGAAGACGAACTCGGCGTAGGCCGACTGCCAGAGCAGGAAGTTGCTCGTGCGGTTCTCCCCCGAGCTGCGCACGAAGAGGTCGACGTCGGGCATGTCGGGCTCGTCGAGGTAGCGGGCGACGGTCGCCTCGGTGACCTTGGCCGGGTCCAGCCGTCCGGCGGCGACGTCGCGGGCGATCGCGGCGGCGGCGTCGGCGATCTCGGCGCGGCCGCCGTAGTTGACGCACATGGTCAGGGTGAGGACGTCGTTGTCCCTCGTGAGCTCCTCGGCGACCTCGAGCTCGGTGATGACGCTGCGCCACAGCCGCGGACGGCGGCCGGCCCAGCGCACCCGCACCCCGAGCTCGTGCATCTCGTCGCGGCGGCGGCGGATGACGTCGCGGTTGAAGCCCATGAGGAATCGGACCTCCTCGGGGCTGCGCCGCCAGTTCTCGGTGGAGAAGGCGTAGGCGCTGATCGCCTTGATGCCGAGCTCGATGGCGCCCTCGACGCAGTCGAACAGCGAGGACTCCCCCGCCTCGTGCCCGGCGGTCCGGGGCAGCCCGCGCTGCTTGGCCCACCGGCCGTTGCCGTCCATGACGATGGCGACGTGGCCGGGGACCTTGTCGGCCGGCAGGTCCGGCGGCTGGACGCCCGACGGGTGCGGGTTCGGCGGCTTGACCTCGCGCCGGGCGGCGGCGCGCCTCACGGTGTCCTCGGTTCGCTACCGCGGAGCGCTCCGCTCCTCGCTCGCTGGCGCTCGCTGCGATGCTCACGCCCCTGTCCGCTCACGTGCGGTCGACCAGGGCCAGCGAGCGCAGCCCGCGCTCCAGGTGCCACTGCAGCAGCGCCGCGACCAGGCCGCTGCCCTCGCGACGCTGGGCGGCCTCGCTGGCCTCGGCGCGCTCCCAGTCGCCGGACAGCAGCGCCTCGAGCAGCTCGAGGGTGACCGGGTTGGGCATGGCCGAGCCGGTCGGGCGGCAGTCCCGGCAGACCGACCCGCCGGCGGGCACCGAGAAGTGCCGGTGCGGGCCGTCCTCCCCGCAGCGGGCGCAGGCGCCCAGCGCCGGCTCCCACCCGGCCACCGACATCGCCCGCAGCAGGAACGCGTCGAGCACCAGCGGCGCGGGGTGGCTGCGCTCGGCCAGCGCCCGCAGCGCGCCGATGACGAGCAGGAACATCCGCAGCGAGGGCTCCTTCTCCTCCGCCGTCAGCCGGTCGGCGGTCTCCAGGACCGCGGTGCCGGCCGTGTAGGCGGGGTAGTCGCCGACCACCGCCTGCCCGTAGGAGCGGATCGACTCGGCCTGGCTGACCACGTCGAGGGTGCGGCCGGTGTACAGCTGCAGGTCGACGTGGCTGAACGGCTCCAGCCGGGCGCCGAACTTGCTCTTGGTGCGGCGCACGCCCTTGGCCACCGCCCGCACCTTGCCGTGCCGGCGGGTGAGGACCGTGACGATCCGGTCGGCCTCCCCCAGCTTCTGGGTGCGCAGGACGACGCCCTCGTCGCGGTACAGCGACTTCGGAGTGGTGCTCAATACCCCAGCCTGTTCAGCTTCTTCGGGTCGTCCTGCCACTCGCCGAGGACGGTGACGTGCAGGTCGAGGTGGACCCGGGCGCCGAGCAGCGCCTCCATGCCGGCGCGGGCCTCGGTGCCGATCGCCTTGATGACCGACCCGCCCCTGCCCAGCAGCATCGGCTTCTGGCTGGGCCGCTCGCAGTGCAGCAGCGCGTGCACCTCGACCAGCTCGCCGCCGGCCCGCTTGGGGTCGGGACGCCGGTTCATCTCCTCGATGGTCACGGCCAACGAGTGCGGCACCTCCTGGAACACCTTCTCCAGGGCGGCCTCGCGGACGAGCTCGGCCAGCTGCCGCTCGACGTCCTCGTCGGTCGTCTGCTCCTCCGGGTACAGCGGCGGGCCCTCCGGGAGCAGGCCGACCAGCAGGTCCTCGAGCAGCTCCACCTGGTCGCCGGCGACGGCGCTGACGGGCACGACCTCGGCGGCCTCGACCAGCCCGCTGGCGGCCACCAGCTGCTCGGCGACCTGCTTCTTGCTCGCGGCGTCGGTCTTGGTGACGACGACGACCGTGGGCGCCGTGACCTCCCGGAGCTGGCGGGCGATGAAGCGGTCCCCGGTGCCGACGGGCTGGTCGGCGGGCACGCAGAACACGACGACGTCGACGTCGGCCAGGGTGTCGCGGACGACGTCGTTGAGTCGGCGGCCGAGCAGGCTCTTGGGCTTGTGCAGGCCGGGGGTGTCGACCAGCACCAGCTGCCCCCCGGGCCGGTGCACGACACCGCGGATGGCGTGCCGGGTGGTCTGCGGGCGGTTGCTGACGATGCCGACCTTCTCGCCGACCATCGCGTTGGTCAGCGTGGTCTTGCCGGCGTTGGGGCGGCCCACCAGGCAGGCGAAGCCGCTGCGGTACGGCTGCTCCGGCGTGCTCACCGGCCCAGTCTCCCACTGCGCTGTGACATCGTCGGCCTACCGGCCGACACCGCGGCCAGTTGCCGTCCCCGACGTGCGCTGAGCCGATCCGTCGCACCCGCCGGGGACCCTGCGGGCCCGCCGCCGGTCACGACCCCCTCGCGCGGGCGGTCCCGGGGAGGATGGGGGCGTGGCGGGACGAGGACGGCGACGCGGCGGGTCGCAGGCGGCGTGGACCGGTCAGCGGCGGATGCACGTCGAGCAGGTGACCGGCCACCGCTTCGTCGTCGGCTGGGGTCCGCGCCGGTCGGCCACCGTCGTCCCGGCCCCCCTGCGCTACTGGCAGTACGAGGCGCCCGGGCCGGTCGCGTGGGCGCTGGCGGCGCTGGTCGTCGTCGGCTGGGTCGGGCTGGCCGCCTGGCGCGGCGGCGGGGTCATGGCCGGCGGCGAGCTGCCGTGGGCGGTCGGCGCCGCGCTGCTGGTGCTGCTGCTCAACGTCCGCCGCACCACGGTCTCCGACCACGGGCTGTCCACCACGACCGCCGGCACCCGGCCCGACCCGGCGGAGGTCGTCGCGCTCGGGCAGGTCCGCGAGGTCCGCACCGGCCGCCCGCCGGCCGGGTGGCCGGCCCCGCGGCAGCTGCGCGGCTGGCTGCCGGGCCGGGCCCGCGTCGCCGTCCGCTACGCCGGCGACGACGGCGCCGAGCAGGCGCTCACCCGGTGGGTGCGCGACCCCGACGCGTTCGCCGAGGCGCTGGGCGCGCCGCTGTGAGGAGGGCTCAGGCCTGGGCGCGCAGGGCGCCGTCGGGGCCGGCGAGGTACACGGGGGCCGACGGCGTGAGGTCGTGCACCGCGGCCAGCCCCTCCTGCTCGACGGCGTCGGCGGCCGAGACGACGGCGGCGGCCTCCAGCCCGGTCACCCCGCTGGAGACGGCGGCGGCGACGGCGGCCTGCAGGGCGGAGAGCTTCAGCGACGGCAGGTCCACGGTCGCGGCCAGGTAGGTGCGGCCGTCGGTGTCCCGCACGGCCGCCCCCTCCCGCGCGCCGGTGCGGCCGACGGCGGAACGGGCGAGGGTGACGAGCTTGGCGTCCTCGGGCTGCAGATCCGGCACCGGGACATCCTCACCCACCGAGCCGGCCGGCCCTCCTGCAGGGCCCGCCGCGAGCCTGCGAGCGGTGGGGGGCAGGAGGGTCCTCCCTCAGCCCTCCACGACGCCGGCCGGCTCCTCGGCGCGGGTGGCCCCGGACGGCGCGGCGTCCTCGGCGCCGTCCTCGCCGCCGGCCTCCGGCACCCGGCAGACCAGCAGCGTGTCGATCCGGTTGCGCCGCCCGCCGGTGCTCTCGGCCACCAGGCGCAGCCCGCCGACCTCGGTGGCCGACCCCTCGATGGGCACCATGCCGAGCTCGCGGGCCAGCAGCCCGCCGACGGTCTCGACGCCCTCGTCCATCGGCAGCTCGACGGAGAACAGCTCCGCGAGGTCCTCGACCGGCAGGCGGGCGGTGACCCGCATGGAGCCGTCGGACAGCTCCTCCACCGGCGGCCGCTGGAAGGCGTCGTGCTCGTCGGCGATCTCGCCGACGATCTCCTCGAGGATGTCCTCGATGGTCACCAGGCCGGCGAACCCGCCGTACTCGTCGACCACGATCGCGATGTGGATCCGCTGCGCCTGCATGTCGCGCAGCAGCTCGTCGACCGGCTTGGACTCCGGCACGAACGTCGGCGGCCGCATGAGCTCCTCGACCCGCGGGCCCCGGCCGTCGCCGAGGTTCTGCGACCGGCGCACCAGGTCCTTGAGGTAGACCACGCCCACGACGTCGTCCACGTTCTCGCCGATCACGGGGATCCGGCTGAAGCCGCTGCGCAGCGCGAGGGCCATCGCCTGGCGGACGCTCTTGGTCCGCTCGATGTAGACCACCTCGGTGCGCGGCACCATGACCTCGCGGGCGATCGTGTCGCCCAACTCGAAGACCGAGTGGATCATGTTGCGCTCGCCGGACTCCACGACGCCGCGCTCCTCGGCCATGTCGACCAGCTCGCGCAGCTCGACCTCGGAGGAGAACGGCCCGTCGCGGAAGCCGCGGCCGGGGGTGATCGCGTTGCCGATGAGGATGAGCAGCGTGGCGACCGGCCCGAGCACCCGCCCGAACAGCCGGACGACGCCGGCGGTGGCCAGCGCGATGCCGTAGGCGTGCTGCCGGCCCAGCGTCCGCGGGCCGACGCCGACCAGCACGTAGCTGACCACGGTCATGATCCCGGCGGCGGTGAGCACGGCCGCCCAGCCGGTCCGCCACAGCTCGTACAGGACGACGGTCACCAGCACCGCGGCGACCATCTCGCACACGATCCGCAGCAGCAGGAGCAGCGAGACGTGCCGGGCGCGCTCGGCGAGGACCTCCTCGAGCGCGGCGGCACGCTTGGTGCCCTCCCGGCGCAGCTCGTGCACCCGGGCGGCGGAGACGCGCTGCAGGGCGGCGTCCATCGCACCGAACAGGCCGGCCAGCGGGATGAGCAGGACCGCGACCACCAGCATGGTGAGCTGGCCCGCGGTCACCGGGCCACCGCCGTCCCGCGCTCCATCGCCGGCCTCACCGGGGGCGGGGCTCGCGCTGCGCGGGCTCCCCCGTCACCGGCTGCCGGGGCGCCGAGCGCCAGGCGTCGAGGAGCTTGGCCTGCAGGCCGAACATCTCCTTCTCCTCCTCGGGCTCCATGTGGTCGTAGCCGAGGACGTGCAGCACGCCGTGGGTGGCGAGCAGCACCAGTTCGTCGTCCATGGTGTGGCCCGCGGCGCGGGCCTGGCGGACGGCGACCGACGGGCACAGGACGACGTCGCCGAGCAGCGCCGGCCCGGGCTCCGGGTCGTCGGGCCGGGACGTGTCCAGCTCGTCCATGGGGAAGGCGAGCACGTCAGTGGGGCCCTTCTCGCCCATCCACCGCTCGTGCAGCGTCGCCATGTAGTCGGGGTCCACGCACAGCACCGACAGCTCGGCCATCGGGTTGACGCCCATCTCGGCGAGCACGAACCGGCAGACCCCGGCGAGCTCGGCCTCGTCGACGGCGATCTCGGACTCGTTGGCCACCTCGACCGGCACGGCGGTCAGCTCCCCTGCCGGCGTGGGCGGGCCCCGCGGGCCGGCGCCGGACCGGCCGGGCGGGACGGCGCCTGCTGGTGGGCGGCGTCCCAGCGCTCGTAGGCGTCCACGATGTCGCCGACCAGCCGGTGCCGGACGACGTCGGAGCTGGTCAGGTTCGCGAAGTGCACGTCGTCGATGCCGTCGAGGATCTCCCGCACGATCCGCAGGCCGCTCTGCGCGCCCCCGGGCAGGTCGACCTGGGTGACGTCGCCGGTGACCACGATCTTGGAGCCGAACCCGAGCCGGGTGAGGAACATCTTCATCTGCTCGGCGGTCGTGTTCTGCGCCTCGTCGAGGATCACGAACGCGTCGTTGAGCGTGCGGCCGCGCATGTAGGCCAGCGGCGCGACCTCGATCGTGCCGGCCGCCATCAGCCGCGGGATGGACTCCGGGTCGACCATGTCGTGCAGCGCGTCGTACAGCGGCCGCAGGTAGGGGTCGATCTTCTCCGACAGCGTGCCGGGCAGGTAGCCCAGCCGCTCCCCCGCCTCGACCGCGGGCCGGGTCAGGATGATCCGGTTGACCTGCTTGGTCTGCAGCGCCTGCACGGCCTTGGCCATCGCCAGGTACGTCTTGCCGGTGCCGGCCGGGCCGATGCCGAACACGATGGTGTGCGCGTCGATCGCGTCGACGTAGCGCTTCTGGTTCAGCGTCTTGGGCCGGATGGTGCGGCCCCGGCGGCTGATGATGTCCAGGCTGAGCACCTCGGCGGGGCGCTCGGAGCCCCCGCTGCGGAGCATGCCGATGACCCGGCGGACGGAGTCCGGGCGCAGCGCCTGGCCGGTGCCCAGGAGCGCGATGAGCTCGTCGAAGACGCCGACGGCGAAGGCGTTGTCGGCCGGCTGGCCGGTCACCGAGATCTCGTTGCCGCGGACGTGGACGTCCGCGGCGACCTCGGCCTCGACCAGGCGGAGCAGTTCGTCGCCCGAGCCGAGCAGCCCCACCATGGAGACGCTCTCGGGGACGGTGATCGTGGTGCGGACGGGTGCGGGCGCGGTGCCCGCCAGTGCCGACGTACCCGCCGAGCCGCTGTCCACCGCGGCGGCGGAGGCCGAGGCCTCACGCGACGTGGGGGCTCCCGGCACGGGGACGTTCGGGGAGGAGTCGGGCAAGAACCCTCGACCCTGCCTTCCTGCTGAGGCGGTGCGGACCGGTCGAGGATACCCGCGCCCGGGGCCCCGGAACCGGCCTCGCCCGAACGGGTCAGCGGCCCTCGTAGGACGCCTTGCCCGGCCCGTCGGTCAGGAAGGAGCGGACGGCGTTGCGCAGGTCGGCGGTGGCGAACAGCGGACCGGACAGCTGCGGCATCACCGCGTCGGCCGCGCGCACCCCGTCGCGCAGCGCCGTGCCGACCAGCCGCTTGGTCGCGGCGTGCGCCACGGTCGGGCCCGCGGCCACCTGCGCGGCGATGGCGCGGGCGGCCTCGGCGAACCCCTCGTCGGGCAGCACGCGGTTCACCACGCCCCAGCGCTCGAGCTCCGCGGCCGGGTAGCGCCCGCCGGTGTAGACGAGCTCCTTGGCCCGGGCCGGGCCCGCGCGCTCGGCCAGCCGCTGTGGCCCGCCCATCGACGGCGTCAGCCCGACGACGATCTCCACCAGCCCGAAGGAGGCGCGCTCCGCGGCGACCAGGAGGTCGCAGGCCAGCGCCAGCTCGAAGGCCGCGGTCAGCGTCAGGCCGTGCGCGGCGAAGATGGTCGGCACCGGCAGGTCCTCGAGGGTCTGCGCCAGGCGGATCAGCCGGGCCCACAGCGCCGTCCCCTCGCCGGCGGGGTCCGGGCCCTCGGCGATGGCCTGGAAGTGGTGGACGTCGACGCCCGCGGACACCACCTTGCCCCGTGCCTCGAGCAGCACGGCCCGGGCACGGTCCGGCCGGCCCGGCTCGGTGAGCGCGACCAGCTCGGCCACCGCCGCCTCGTAACCGGCGAAGACGGACTCGTCGAACAGGTTCAGCGGCGGGGCGTCCAGGACGACGACGGCGACGTCGCCGTCCCGCTCGACGCGGACGGGGCTCTCGGTCATGCCGTCACCCTGACACCTGGGTCGCCCGGCCGCTGCCGCGGTGCGGTCCCCGGGCCGGGCTGCGGCGCGGCACCCACGCCCGGGCCGCGGCACCCGGCGGCGCGTCCCGTCGGACGTCAGCCCGGCGGCCACCGCAGGTCGCGGCCGCCGAGCACGTGCAGGTGCAGGTGGTCCACCGACTGGCCGGCCTGCGGGCCGGTGTTGGTGACCACCCGGTAGCCGGGCTCGACGCCGCCGTCGGCGACCAGGCCCTCCTGCCGCGCCACGTCGGTGGCGGCGCGCACGACCGCGCCGAGCAGCTCCGGGTCGGCGGCGGCCAGGGCGCCCAGGTTGCGGTGGTGCTCCTTCGGGATGACCAGCACGTGCGTCGGTGCCTGCGGGTTGATGTCCCGGAAGGCCAGCGTGCGGTCGGTCTCGGCGACGACGTCGGCCGGGATCTCGCCGGCGACCATGCGGCAGAACAGGCAGTCGCTCACGGAAGACGACCCTAGTGGGTGATCCCGCGGCGTTCCGTTACTCGACAGGATGACGGGCACCGTCACCCCTGCGGAGGAGGTCCCCGTGCGCTCGCTCACCCGTCGTGACGTGCTGGCCGGCGGGCTGCTCGCGCTGGTCGGCTCGGCCGCGGTCGGCTGCGCCGGTCCGGCCGCCGTCGACCCCGACGGTCCGCAGGGGACGCTGCGGATCAGCGCCCTGCCCGAGCGCGAGCCCGACGAGCTGGGCCGGCTGTACCGGGCCGTCGCCGAACGGATGTCGGACCCGCTGCGCCTGCAGGTCGCCTACGTGCCGGCCGCCGACTACGACGAGTCGATGCGCCGGTTCCGCACCGGCGGGGTCGACCTCAGCTGGTTCCCGGGCCTGGCCGGGGTCCGCGCGCGGCTCCTGGCGCCGGGCGCCGTCCCGCTGGTCCGCCGGGACGTCGACACCGACCAGCGGTCGGTGTTCGTGGTCGGCGTCGCCGCCGGGCTCACGCCGTCCCCGGACCTCTCCCCGCTGGCCGGGCGGCCGTTCGCCTACGGCGAGGCGTCGTCGGTCTCCGGCCGGCTGATGCCCGCGTGGTTCCTCCGGGAGCAGGGCGTGGACCCGGCCGGCTTCCCCGGCGGCCCGGTGCTGGCCGGCTCGCACGAGGCGGTCGTGGACCGGGTGGCCGGCGGCGCGGTCGACGCCGGCGTGCTGAGCGCGCGGGTGTGGGACGAGCTGCGCGCGGCCGGGCGGGTCCCGCCCGAGGTGGTCGAGTACGCCCGGACCGAGGCCTACGCCGACCACTGCTGGCTGATGCACCCGCAGCTGCCCGCCCGGCTGGGCGGGGACATCGGCGCGCGGCTGACCGGCTGGTTCACCGGGCTGTCCGCGACGGACCCCGGCGACGCGGAGGTGCTGGACCTGTGCGGCGCCGGCGCGTTCGTCCCGGCCGGCCCGGCCGACCTCGACCGGCTGGAGGGGATCGCCCGGGAGCTCGGCCTCGTCGAGCCGTGAGCGGCTAGCGCCAGCGGGTCCGCAGCGACAGCGCGGCCAGCGCGGCGGCCCCGGCCGTGGAGGTGCGCAGCACCTCCGGCCCGAGCCGCACCGGCTCGGCCCCGGCGGCCCGGAAGGCGAGCACCTCGCCGTCGGTCAGCCCGCCCTCGGGGCCGACGACGACGGCCACCGTGCCCTCGGCCGGCACGTCGACGTCGGCGATCCGGGCGCGGGCCTGCTCGTGCAGCACCACGGCGAGGTCGACCTCGGCCAGCTCGCCGCAGACCTCCCGGGTGCTGGCCAGGTCGGCGATCTCGGGCACCCGCGGCCGGCGGGACTGCTTGCTGGCCGCGTGCGCCGCCGCGCGCCACTTGGCCACGCCCCTGGCGACGCGGTCGTCCCGCCAGCGGGTGACGCAGCGCGACGCGGCCCACGGCACGATCCGGTCCACCCCGAGCTCGGTGGCCAGCTCCACGGCCAGTGGGCCGCGGTCGCCCTTGGGCAGGGCCTGCACCAGCACCAGCCGCGGCTGCGCCGACGGCACCTCGAGCCGGGCCTCCACCCGGACCCGCAGCCCGTCGGGCCCCGCGGCGGCGACCTCGCCCTCGGCGACGGTGCCACGGCCGTCGCCGACGCGGACCCGCTCGCCCGGGGCCAGCCGCAGCACGTCGACGGCGTGCCGTCCCTCGGGCCCGGTGACCAGCAGCTCGTCGCCGCCGGGCAGCTCGTCCAGCAGGAACAGCGGGGCGCCGTCGAGCTCCGGCAGGCGCGCTCCCGTGCTCAGGGGTCCCGTGCTCATGCCCTCACTTCAACACGTCGCGCAGCCGCGAGAACAGCCCGCCCTGCCCTTCGGAGGCAGAGCCGGGGCGGTCCTCGCCGCGCAGCGTGGCCAGCTCGCGCAGCAGCTTCTCCTGCTCGGGGTCGAGCCGGGTCGGCGTCTCCACCTCGACGTGCACCATGAGGTTGCCGCGGCCGGTGGCCCGCAGCCGGGGGGCGCCGCGGCCGCGCAGGGTGAGCACCGTGCCGGACTGGGTGCCGGGCCGGATGTCGACGTCCTCCTCGCCGTCCAGCGTGGCCAGCGACAACGTCGTGCCCAGCGCGGCGGCGGTCATCGGCAGCGTGACCCGGCAGTGCAGGTCCTCGCCGTCGCGGGTGAACACGTCGTGCGGCCGCTCGGCGATCTCCACGTACAGGTCGCCGGCGGGGCCGCCGCCGGGGCCGACCTCGCCGTGGCCGGTCAGCCGGATCCGCATCCCGTCCTCGACGCCGGCCGGCACCTTGACCGAGATCGTCCGGCGCGCGCGGACCCGCCCCTCGCCGCCGCACTTGGGGCACGGCTCGGGGATGACCTGGCCGGTGCCGTCGCAGGTCGGGCAGACGCGGCTGGAGACGACCTGGCCGAGGAACGAGCGCTGCACGCTCTGCACCTCGCCCCGGCCGGCGCAGGTGGTGCAGGTGGCGGGGTGGGTGCCCGGGGCGGTGCCGCCGCCGGCGCAGGCGTCGCACAGGACGGCGGTGTCGACGGTGATGTCCTTCGTCGTCCCGAAGACCGTCTCGTCCAGGTCCAGCTCGAGGCGGATCAGGGCGTCACCGCCGGCCCGGGTGCGGCTGCGCGGGCCGCGCGCGCCCATGCCGCCGCCGAAGAAGGCGTCCATGATGTCGCCGAGCCCGCCGAAGCCGGCCGTGCCGAAGGGGCTGCCGCCCCCACCGCCGCCGGTCTCGAACGGGTCACCGCCGAGGTCGACGATGCGGCGCTTCTCCGGGTCGGTGAGCGCCTGGTACGCGCGGCTGACCTCCTGGAAGCGCTCTTTGGCCTCGGGGTCGGGGTTGACGTCGGGGTGCAGGTCCCGCGCCAGCCGCCGGTAGGCCTTCTTGATGTCGCTGTCGGAGGCGCCGCGGGCCAGGCCCAGCACGCCGTAGTAGTCGGTTGCCATGGAGGGGTTCTCGCCTCAGCTCTCGGCCAGCAACTGGCCGACGTAGCGGGCCACGGCGCGGACCGCGGCCATGTTCGTCGGGTAGTCCATGCGGGTGGGTCCCACGATGCCCAGGCCCCCCAGTGCCCGGTCGGGTGACCCGTACCCCACCGAGACGACGGAGGCACCGGTGAGCGCCTCGTGCGCGTTCTCCTCGCCGATCCGGACGACGACGCTCCCGGCGGCGTCGACCTCGCTGATCAGCCTCAGGACGACGACCTGCTCCTCGAGCGCCTCGAGCAGCGGGCGCACCGTGCCGGGGAAGTCCAGCGCGGTGCGGGCGAGGTTCGCCGTACCCCCGACGACCAGCCGGTCCTCACCGGGCTCGACGAGGGTCTCGATGAGCGCGGCGCTGACCGTGGCGACCAGCGACCGCAGGTGCGGCGGGGCCGACTCGACCAGCTCCGGCACCTTGTTGCCGGCCTCGGCCAGCCGGGCGCCGGTGAACGCGCCGTTGAGCAGCGCCCGCAGGTCGGCGACGGTGTCGGCGTCGACGTCCCCGGGGCACTCGACGACCCGCTGCTCCACCCGGCCGGTGTCGGTGATCAGCACGAGCAGCAGCCGGGAGCCGGCGACCTGGACGACCTCCAGGTGCCGCACGGCGCTGCGCGACAGGGTCGGGTACTGGACGACGGCGACCTGCCGGGTCAGCTGGGCCAGCAGCCGGACGGTGCGGCCCAGGACGTCGTGCAGGTCGACGGCGCCGTCGAGGAACTTCTCGATCGCCTTGCGTTCCGCGGCCGACAGCGGCTTGACCGCCGACAGCCGGTCGACGAACAGCCGGTAGCCCTTGTCGGTGGGCACCCGTCCGGCGCTGGTGTGCGGCTGGGCGATGTAGCCCTGCTCCTCGAGCACCGCCATGTCGTTGCGGATGGTGGCGGGCGAGACGCCGAGGTCGTGCCGCTCGGCGAGGGCCTTGCTGCCCACCGGGTCGTTGGTGGAGACGTAGTCCTGGACGATCGCCCGCAGGACCTGCAGGCGCCGTTCGTCGTGCGCCACGGTGACACCTCCCCGTACCGGTCGACGCGCCGTGCGAGCGGGTGGCAGCGCCTCGCCGGACCGCTCCGTCGCACCGTCGTCAGGGCTGGCACTCGCACGAACGGAGTGCCAGACCAGCATACGACCGCGGGACCACCCCGTCGCGCGGCTCGCGCGAGTCCGGCCCCTCCGGGGGGCTCGCTCGCCGGGCGCCGGCCGGCCGCCCGGCGGCGACGGCGCACCGGCCCGGCGGATAGGCTGGCGGGGAGTCGCAGCAGGTGCGCGGGCGGTCCGGACGGAGGTCGGTTCCCTGATCTTCAAAGCGGTGCGCGAGGGCCGTCCGTATCCCGAGCACGGGATGTCCACCAAGGACTGGGCGATGATCCCGCCGCGGCAGATCCGGCTGGACACCCTGGTGACGACCAAGCGCGAGCTCGCCCTGGACGCGCTGCTCGCCGACGACTCGACGTTCTACGGCGACCTGTTCCCGCACGCCGTCCTCTGGCACGGCGAGATGTACCTCGAGGACGGCCTGCACCGGGCGCTGCGCGCGGCGCTGCAGCAGCGCACCGTGATCCACGTGCGGGTGCTGGACCTCGACGCGCTCATGCCGGCCGAGCCGGCCCGCTGACCCCGGCCCCGGCCCCGCTACAGCCAGCCGCGCTCCTCGGCCACCCGCGCGGCCTCGACCCGGGTGCGCGCCCCGGTCTTCCCGATCGCCGAGGACAGGTAGTTGCGCACCGTGCCCTCGGAGAGGAACAGCCGGCGGGAGATCTCGGCGACCGTGGCGCCGTCGGCGGCCTCGCGCAGCACGTCGGCCTCCCGGCCCGACAGCGGGGTCGCGCCGATCGCCAGCGCGGCGGCGGCCAGCTCGCGGTCGATCACCCGCTCCCCCGCCACGACCGCGCGGATCGACCGGGCCAGCTCGGCCACCGGGGCGTCCTTGACCAGGAAGCCGGCGGCACCGACCTCCATCGCCCGGCGCAGGAACCCCGGCCGGCCGAAGGTGGTGAGGACGACGGCGCGCGTGCCCGGCACCTCGGCGGCCAGCGCCCGCGCGGCCTCCAGCCCGTCGCAGCCGGGCATCTCGATGTCCAGCAGCGCGACGTCCGGCGCGTGCGCGCGGGCGGCGGCCACCACCTCGTCGCCGCGGCCGACCTCGGCGACCACCTCGATGTCGTCCTCGAGCTCGAGCAGGGCCTGCAGCGCGCCGCGGACCATCGACTGGTCCTCGGCGATGAGCACCCGGATCACGGCGCCGCCACCGCGGCGGCGACCGGGACCCGCGCCGACAGCCGGAACCCGCGCCCGCCGGGGCCCGGTCCGGTGTCCAGCCGGCCGCCGAGCGCGGCCAGCCGCTCGTCCAGCCCGGACAGCCCCGCCCCCGCCGGGCCGGTCGGCCCGCCGCCCGGGCCGCGGCCGTCGTCGGTCACGGTGAGCGCGGCGCCGTCGTCGTCGGTGCCGACGGTGACGGTCACGGTGCGGGCGCCGCTGTGCCGCAGCACGTTGGTGGTGGCCTCGCGCACCACCCAGCCGAGCACCGCGTCGACCGCCCCGGGCAGCGCCGGCACCGCGTCCGGCGGGACGAGGGCGATGCCGGCGGCCGACAGGGCCGCGCGGGCCTCGGCCAGGGCGCTGCCGAAGCTCACCTGCCGGTAGCCGCTGACCGCGTCGCGCACGTCGGCCAGCGCGCGCCGGGCGGTGGCCTCGACGTCGGCCATCTCGGCGCGGGCGCGGGCCGGGTCGCGGTCGGCCAGCCGGCCGGCGAGCTCGCTCTTGAGCGCGATGAGCGACAGGCTGTGGCCGAGCAGGTCGTGCAGGTCGCGGGCGAAGCGCAGCCGCTCCTCGGCGACGGCGGCGCGGGCCAGCTCCTCCCGCGCGCCGGACAGCTCGGCGTTGAGCGTGACGAGGGTGCGGGTGCCCGACAGCGCGAACGCCGTCAGCAGGCACATCACCGGCAGGATGAACAGGCTGTCGAACGCGCCGTCCGCGGCGACCACCGCGGCGCACACCCCGGCGCAGGCCAGCACCGCCGGCCACACCCACCGCGCGGGCAGCGCGCCGGCCGAGGCGGCGGACACGTAGATCATCAGGCCGGCCCAGCCCGGGCCGAGCCAGGCGGCCAGCGCCACCCCGAGGACGGCGACGACGGCCAGGTGCCGCCAGGCCGGCGGCCGGCGGTCGAAGAAGCGGCCGAACACCACCAGGTAGGAGGCGGTGAAGGCGAGCAGCCCGGCGGCGGCGACCGCCTTCGCCCAGCCCGGCCGCGGGGTGGAGACCAGGTCCGCGACGGGGAAGAACTGGAACAGCAGCCACGGCACCGCCCAGCCGAGGCGCTGCCAGGCCGGCCGGCAGTCCATGGTCCGCGACGCTAGCGGCTCGGGCACGGCGCCCGGCCGGACCGCGGGTGGCTGCGCCGGACCAGGTCGAGCACCCACGCCGTCGAGGGTGCTGCGGCGGGCCGCCCGGCCGGTAGTGCGGGACGTCGCCGGTCTCCCCTGACATCCGTCAGGGGAGACCGGCGGGGCGGGTCAGTCCAGCGTCTTGAGGCTGCCGCCCGCGTCGACCGAGATGAACTGCCCGGTGACGTACCGCGCGGCGTCGGAGGCCAGGAACAGCACCATCTCGCTGATGTCCTCGGGCTCGATCCACGGCACCGGCATCGACTGCAGCGTCGCCATCGCCGGGGTGGCGTCCTCCTTCGTCGGGTTCTCCAGGTCGGGCCGGAAGACGCGGTAGAGGCCGTCGTTCTGCAGCAGGTCGGTGTTGCAGTTGGTCGGGTGGACGCCGTTGACCCGGATGAACTCCTTGGCCACCGCGGCGGCGGTCGCCTGGACGAAGGGCACCAGCGACCGCTTGGCCAGCGTGTAGGCGCTGCCGCTCTCCCCGATGCCGCCCTTCAGCAGCGCCGCGAGGGACCCGGTGACGATGACCGACCCGAAGCGGGGCAGGTGCGGCAGCCCGGCCAGCACGGTGTTGATCACGCCGACCAGGTTCACGTTGAGCACGTCGATGTAGTGCTGGCGGGTCTGCTCCGGGGCGTAGGAGGCGATGCCCGCGTTGGCGCAGATGACGTCGACCTTGCCGAGCTCGGCGATGCCGGTGTCGAAGGCCGCCTTCATCTGGTTCGGGTCGCGCACGTCGGCGATCACCTTCACCGCGCGCCGGTCGAGGGCCTCGATCGACTTGATGGTCTGGTCGAGCTCCTCCTGGGTGCCCATCGGGTAGCCGACGGTCTCGTAGTCCTGGCAGAGGTCCACGGCGATGATGTCCGCGCCCTCCTGCGCCAGGCGGATCGCGTGGCTCCGCCCCTGCCCGTGCGCAGCTCCGGTGATGAGCGCGACCTTGCCCTCGACCCGTCCTGCCATGTCGGCGTCCTCCCTGCTGCCGGGAGCGGGGCGACACCGCCCCGCGGGGACGGCGGTGCCGCCCTGTGACGCACCCAACACTCCCGCGGCGGCGCCGTCCAGAACCGCGTTCCTGCCGCTCTAGTCCGTGAGCTCCCGGACCAGCGCGTCGGCCAGCAGCCGGCCGCGGTCGGTGAGGACGGCGCGGCCGCCCGCGTGCGCCGCCGGGTCGAGCAGGCCGCGGGCGACGGCGTCGGCGGCCCGCAGCCGGCCGGCGCCGGACAGCAGGGTCAGCGGCAGCCCGTCGCGCAGCCGCAGGCCGAGCATGACGGCCTCCAGCGCGCGGTCGTCGACGTCGAGCAGCTCGGACCCGGCGGCCGGGCTCTCGCCCGCGGCGACCCGGGCGGCGTGCGCGGCCGGGTGCTTGAGGTTCCACCAGCGCAGCCCGCCGACGTGGCTGTGCGCGCCCGGGCCGATCCCCCACCAGTTGGCGTTCGCCCAGTACAGCTCGTTGTGCCGGCAGCGCGCCGCCGGGCCGGCCGCCCAGTTGGACACCTCGTACCACTCCAGGCCGGCGCGGCGCAGGGCCGCGTCGGCCTGCTCGTAGCGGTCGGCGAGGACGTCGTCATCGGGCATCGGCAGCTCGCCGCGGGCGATCCGGCGGGCCAGCCGGGTGCCCTCCTCCACGATGAGCGCGTAGGCGCTGACGTGGTCGACCGGCGCGGCCAGGACGGCGTCGAGCGAGGCCGCCCAGTCGGCGTCGGTCTCCCCCGGCGTGCCGTAGATCAGGTCGAGGTTGACGTGCCCGAAGCCCGCCACCCGGGCCTCGCGGGCGGCCTCGACCGCGCGCCCGGGGGTGTGCCGGCGGTCCAGCACGGCGAGCACGTGCTCGGCCGCGGACTGCATGCCGAGGCTGAGCCGGGTGAAGCCGCCCTCCCGCAGCCGGGCCAGCGACCGCGGCGTCACCGACTCGGGGTTGGCCTCGGTGGTCACCTCGACGTCGGCGGCCACCGGGAACAGCTCGCGGACGGCGGCGAGGACGGCGGCCAGGTCCTCGGCCGGCAGCAGGGTCGGGGTGCCGCCGCCGACGAACACGGTGGACACCTCCGGCCGGTCCGGGCCCAGCACCTCGGCGGCCCGCCGCAGCTCGGCGACCACGGTGCCGGCGTACTCGGCGCGGTTGGCCCCGGGGCCGAGCTCGTCGGAGGTGTAGGTGTTGAAGTCGCAGTAGCCGCACCGCGTCGCGCAGAACGGCACGTGGACGTAGAGGCCGAACGGGGTCGTCGTCAGCCCCTCGCGCGCCGCCTCGGGCAGCTCGAAGGGGGCGGCCGGCGGGGCGGGCAGCAGGGGCAGGGCGGCGTCCATCTGCTCCCAGTGTGCCGCGCCGCCGGCGGGTGACCGGCAGGATCGCGCTGTGACTCCCGACCCCGTGCTGCAGGTGTCGGTCGACCGGGGCGTCGCCCGGCTGACCCTGGACTCCCCCGCCAACCGCAACGCGCTGTCCCGGGCGATGCTCGCCGGCCTGCGCCGCGCGGTCGACGACGCCCTGGCCGACGACGAGGTGCGGGTGCTCGTGCTCGACCACACCGGCCGGGTGTTCTGCTCGGGGATGGACCTGTCGGAGGCCGCGGGCGCCGGCGCGGAGGACCAGGGCGTGCTCGCCTTCCCCGAGCTGCTGACCGCGCTGTGGGAGGCCCCGAAGCCGGTGCTCGCCGCCGTCCGGGGGCCCGCGCGGGCCGGCGGCATCGGCCTGATGGCGGCCTGCGACGTCGTCGTCGCCGGGGCCTCGGCGACGTTTGCGATCAGCGAGGTGCGGGTCGGACTGGTGCCGGCGGTCATCTCGGCGGTGCTCGCGCCGCGGATGGCGCCGCACCGGCTGCACCGGCTGGCGCTGACCGGGGAGGTGTTCGGCCCCGACCTCGCGGTGGACGCCGGGCTGGTCGACCTCGCGGTGCCCGACGAGGAGGTCGACGCGACCGTGGACGCGCAGGTGGCGGCGCTGGCGTCGGGAGCTCCGGCGGCGCTGGCCGAGACCAAGCGCCTGCTGCGCTCGGGCGGGATGCGGGGCTCGTTCGAGGAGCTCCAGCGGGTCTCGGCCCGCTTCTTCGCCGGCGAGGAGGGGCAGGAGGGCATCGCCGCGTTCCGCGAGAAGCGCCCGGCCCGCTGGGTGCCCTGAGCGCCGGACGGGCAGCGACCACGTCGTCCGCTCACGGCCGCCACGCAGGTCTTGCCCGGTCGCCGGGCGGCGCGGACCCTGCGGGCATGACCGACCCGGAGGACCCGCGCGCCCGGTTCCGGACGCTGCCCGAGCCGGTGTCCCCCGAGGACACCGTCGAGTCCCTCGACACCTCGACGCTGCCCGAGTCCGATGAGTCGGAGGACCGCGCCCGCATGCTGCGCGAGGCCGGCGGCGCGTAGGCCGGCGGGTCCATCGACCCTGCCGACCCGGGGACGACGCAACTAGGTTGCGCGACATGGGTGCCCGGCTGGCGGCGTATCTCAGCTACCGCGACGCACCCGCCGCCCTGGGGTGGCTGCAGGCGCTCGGCTTCGACGTGGTCCGCCGGGCCGACGGTCCGGACGGCGGGGTGGCGCACGCCGAGCTGCGCTGGGACGACGTCGTCCTGATGGTGGCCGGCTACGACGCCGACTACCGCCGCCCGCCGCTGGTGGGCCGCTCGACCGGGGGCGGGCTCTACCTCGTCCTCGACGACGCCGCCGCGGTGGACGACGGCTACCGGCGCGGGATCGAGGCCGGCGGGCGACCGGTGATCGCGCCCGAGGATACCGAGTGGGGGACCCGCCGGGCCCGGCTGCTCGACCCCGAGGGCGGCGAGTGGAGCCTGGGCAGCTACGCCCCGGGTCTCCCCGGCGAGGGCTGGTAGCCGCCCTCCCCCGCGGTGCTGCGCCGGTGCCCACCCGGGGTGGGCACCGGCGCGGCGCTCACGGGGAGGGACGCAGCCGGCGGGTGGCGTCGGGCAGCCGCTCGGTGACCCCCCGCGCGTCCAGCCACTCCATGAGCGGGACGGCGACCCGGCGGCTGGTCCCCCACGCGCCGCGGGCCTGGCTGAGCGTGAACGGCGCCGGGAGCCCGGCGAGCCGGCGGCGGGCCTCCGCCTCGACCCCCGGCGCGAGCACGACGCCGTCCGCCACGCGCACCAGCTGACCGGCCCGCACCGCGGCGGCGAGCTCGCGCGGACCGAGCCCCGCGGCGGCGAGGTCCCCGGCCTCGGGGGCGGCGAAGGGGTCCGCGGCGAGGCGGGCGCGCACCGCGTCCACGGCGCGCTGCACCGCCGGCGGCAGCCCGGCCGCCGCCTCGGCGACCCGGCCGCCGGCCAGGGTCAGCGGCGGCCGCACCACCGCCCGCACCAGCTCGTCGTCGGGCAGGTCCAGCTCCCGCCGGACGACGGCCACCGGCGGGCCGGGCTCCAGCGGGTGCGCCGACCGGTACGCCGCGACCACCGCGGGCAGCGCCACGGCCAGCTCGTCGAGCAGGCCGGGCGCGACCAGCCACGGCCCGAGCCGGTCCGCGCCGGGCGGCGCCGGCCAGCCCATCGCGGCGGCGTCGGCCGCCCGCACGACCCGGCGGCGGGCGAGGTCGGCCGCGGCCCCCGCCGGCCCGGCCGGCTGGGCGGCCAGGTCCGCGGCCCGCCGCCGCGCGGCGCCCCGCCGGCGCAGCTCGGGCGGGGCCACGTCGCGCACGTCGGCGCCGGCGACCCGGCGGGCACCGGGGTCGCGCAGCAGCAGGCGGTCGCCGATCCGCAGCGGCAGCGGCGCGGCCAGCCGCAGCCGCACCGCCGTGCCCCCGAGGGGCCGCACGCGGGCCGGCACCGCCGCCGACCCGACGTGGGCCACCAGTTCGGCGGGCAGCCGGTCCTCCGGCTCGGCGGCCAGCGAGACGTCGACGACGTCGGTGGGCCAGAAGGCGCCGGGGGTGAGCAGCGCGTCGCCGCGGGCGAGGTCCTCCACGGCCACGCCCCGCAGGTTCAGCGCCACCCGCGCCGTCGCGGTCGCCCGCTCCACCGGCTCCCCCAGCGACTGCAGCCCGCGCACGCCGACCTCCCGGTCGCCGAGCAGCAGCCGGTCGCCGGTGGCGATGCTGCCCGCGGCCAGGGTGCCGGTGACCACGGTGCCGGCGCCGCGGATCGGGAAGGCGCGGTCGATCCACAGCCGCACCGGCGCGGCCGGGTCGGGGGTGGGCAGGCCGGCCAGCAGGGTCTGCAGCCCGGCGGTGAGCTCCGGGACGCCGGCGCCGGTCAGCCCGCTGACCGCCACCCCGGGGACGGCGCCCATCGAGGTGCCGGCCAGCCGCGCGGCGGCGTCGGCGAGCACCGGCGCGGGGTCGGCGGCGTCGGCCTTGGTGACCGCCAGCAGCGCGTGCCGCACGCCGAGGGCGTCGAGGACGGCGACGTGCTCGGCGGTCTGCGCCGACCAGCCGTCGTCGGCGGCGACGACCACGAGCGCGGCCGGGACCGACCCGACGCCGGCCAGCATGTTGCCGACGAACCGCTCGTGGCCCGGCACGTCGACCACCGCGAGCCGGCGGCCCGAGGGCAGCGTCGTCCAGGCGAAGCCCAGGTCGATCGTCAGCCCGCGGCGGCGCTCCTCGGCCCAGCGGTCGGGCTCCATCCCGGTCAGCGCGCGGACCAGCGTGGACTTGCCGTGGTCGACGTGCCCGGCGGTGGCGACGACGTCCATGCGCGCGTCCCCCCGCGCGGCTCCGCGGGTCACCGGGCGGCCGCCGCGAGCACCGCGGCGGCCAGCGCGTCGTCGTCCCCGGGCGGGACGCTACGCAGGTCGAGCAGCGTGCGGCCGGCCTCGACGTACCCGACGACGGGCGGCGAGCCGGCGCGCAGCGGCGCGGCCAGGCCCTCGGGCAGCGAGACGGCGGCGCTGGGCAGCGGGTGCTCGGGCGCCCCGCCCCCGCCGACCCGGGCCGCGCTGTCGACCGCCACGGCGTCGAGGCCGGCGCCGGCCAGCCGCGCGGCCAGCGCCGCCGCCCGCGCCCGCAGCCCGGCGACGTCGGCGGCGAGCATCGCGCGGACCGGCGGCAGCGGGCCGCGCAGCGTGGCCTCCAGCGCGGCCAGGGTCGTCTTGTCCACCCGCAGCGCGCGGTAGAGCGGGTGCCGGCGCAGCCGCTGCACCAGGTCGGCCCGGCCGAGCACCAGCCCGGCCTGGGGGCCGCCGAGCAGCTTGTCCCCGGACGCCAGCGCCAGGTCGGCGCCGCCGGCGAGGGTGGTCTGCAGGTCGGGCTCGCCGGGCAGCGCGGGGTCGGGGGCGGGCAGGCCGGAGCCGACGTCGGCCACCAGCGGGACGCCGGTGCCGGCCAGCGCCGCGGCCAGCTCGCCGACCGGCACCGCACGGGTGAACCCGCGGACGACGAAGTTCGAGGGGTGCACCTTGAGCACCGCGCCGGTGTCCGAGCCGAGGGCGCGGGTGTAGTCCTCGGCGGTCACCCGGTTGGTCGTCCCCACCTCGCGCAGCCGCGCGCCGGTGGCCTCCAGGAGCTCGGGGATGCGGAAGCCGTCGCCGATCTCCACCAGCTCGCCGCGGGCGATGACCAGCTCGCGGCCCTGCCCGAGGGCGGTGGCGACCAGGGCCAGCGCGGCGGCGCAGTTGTTCACCACGAGCGCGGCCTCCGCGGCGGGGACGGCGGCGCGCAGGGCGGCGAGCGCGGCCTCCCCCCGGGGCCCGCGGCGGCCGGTGGCCAGGTCGAGCTCGACGTCGGTGGTGCCGGCGGCGGCGGCCACCGCGGCGACCGCGGCCGCCGACAGCGGGGCTCGGCCCAGGTTGGTGTGCACCAGCACGCCGGTCGCGTTGAGCACCGGCCGCAGGCTCGCCGCGGTGTCGGGCAGCGCGGCCAGGACGGCGGCCACCGCGTCGGCGGGCGCCACCTCGCCGGCGCGGACCCGGTCCTGCACGCTGCGTATCGCGTCCTTCACCAGGGGGCGGCCCAGCCGCGCGATCACCGGCACGAGTTGCCCGTCGGCGAGCAGCGCGTCGGTGCGGGGCACCTGCCGGCGCGGGTCGGCACTCATCGACTGCGGAGCGTAGGCGCCGGGCCGGGGATCGGCCCGGCGCCGGGACGTTGGCGGAGGCGGACGGGAATCGAACCCGCCTGACCGAGCTGCTCGGCCACGTCGGCTTTAGAGGCCGCGGGGGCCACCAGGCGCCCTGACGCCTCCGTCGACCACACTACTTGCCAACGCCTCTCCGGCGTGTCGCACGGCGTGTCGCAGACTTTCTGCGGCCACTCGGCGTCGCGCCGCGGGAACTGTCGGTGGCCGGTGTCAGCATCCCCGATGTGAGCCGCCGCACCCAGTCCCGCCACGCCGCGTCGCTGCCGCCGGTCACCCTGGCCCCCGAGGAGGCCGCCGCCGTCGCCGTCGCCCTCGCCGCCCAGCCCGACGGCGCCTACGCCGAGGCCGGGCGCGCCGCGCTGGAGAAGGTGCTCGCCGCGCTCGAGCCGGATCCGCAGCGCCGCGCGCAGATGCTGGCCACCAGCCTGTGGGTGAGCGCCGAGGCGTCGCGGTCGGCGGAGCTGCGGGCGGCGGCCGAGCAGGCGGTCACCCAGCGGCGGGTCGTCGTCGTGCACTACCGGGACGGCCGGGGCCGCGCCAGCCGCCGGGAGGTCGAGCCGCAGCTGGTGACCCGCAGCGCCGACCACTGGTACCTGGTGGGCTGGTGCCGGGAGCGGCAGGCGCCGCGCTGGTTCCGGGAGGACCGCATCGAGTCGGTGGAGCTGACCGGCGAGACCGCGCCGCGGCGCGACCCCGGGCTGTTCGGTGCCCCGTCGACCACCCACCCCGCCGGCCGCGCCCTGGGCCGGGGCGCCGCCACGGGCATCCCGGCGAGCCGGGTGCCGGCCGAGGCGCACCCGCCGCGGCTGACGGTGCTGCGGGGCGGCCGGGAGGACTGAGGGAGGACCTCCCTGCCCCCCACCGCTCGCACGCTCGCGGCGGGCCCCTGCAGGGAGGCCGTCCGACCGGCGGAGACCTAGGTTGGGGCGGTGACCAGCGCGCCCACCCGGATCCGGCTCACCCAGTACGCGCACGGCGGGGGCTGCGCCTGCAAGATCCCGCCCGGCGAGCTCGAGCAGGTGGTCGCCGGGCTGACCCTGGGCAGGCCCGCCGCCCCGGCGGCCGAGCTGGTGGTGGGCCTGGACGACGGGGACGACGCCGCCGTGGTCCGCATCCCCGGCGGCCAGGGGCTGGTGCTCACCACGGACTTCTTCACCCCCGTCGTCGACGACGCGTACACGTTCGGCCGGATCGCGGCGGCCAACGCGCTGTCCGACGTCTACGCCATGGGCGGCACCCCGGTGGTCGCCGTCAACCTGCTCGGCTGGCCGCGGGACGTGCTGCCGGCCGAGCTCGCCGCCGAGGTGCTGCGCGGCGGGCTCGAGGTGGCGCAGGAGGCCGGCTGCCACGTGGGCGGCGGGCACTCGATCGACGACCCGGAGCCCAAGTACGGCATGGCGGTCACCGGCCTGGTCGACGTCGACCGGCTGGTCACCAACGCCGCCGCCGTCCCGGGGACGGCGCTGTCGCTGTCCAAGCCGCTGGGCGTGGGCGTCCTCAACAGCCGGATGAAGGCCACCGGCGAGGCGTCGGAGGAGGCCGTCGCCTCGATGACGGCGCTCAACCGCGAGGCCGGCGCCGCCGCGGTCGCCGCCGGCATCCGCGCGGGCACCGACGTGACCGGCTTCGGGCTGCTCGGGCACCTCTACAAGATGGCCCGGGCCAGCGGGGTCACCGCGGTGGTCGACGCCGCCGCCGTCCCCTACCTGGCCGGCGCCCGCGAGGCGCTGGCCGCCGGGTTCGTCTCCGGCGGCACCCGCCGCAACCTGGACTGGGTGCGCCCGCACGCCGACCTGTCCGCGGTGTCCGAGGACGAGGCGCTGCTGCTCGCCGACGCGCAGACCTCCGGCGGCCTGCTGCTGGGCGGTGAGGTGCCGGGCGCACCGGTGATCGGCGAGTTCGTGCCGCGCGGCGAGCACGTCGTCGTCGTCCGCTGACTCCTCGGCGAGATCTGCACACTCGTCACCATCAGCGGCTGATGCCGTCGAGTGTGCAGATCTCGCCGGAGAGGGCGGAACCCCGTCGGCTAGGTTCCGGACCCATGCTGGCTGCCTTCGTCTCGACCCCGTCCCCGGAGGACCCGCTCTCCGTGCTGGAGATCGGCGACCGTCCCGAGCCCGAGCCGAAGGAGGGCTGGACGACGGTGCAGGTGAAGGCCGTCTCGCTGAACCACCACGACCTGTTCAGCCTGCGCGGCGTCGGCCTGCCGCAGGAGCGGATGCCGATGGTCCTGGGCACCGACGCGGCCGGGCTGGACGAGGACGGCAACGAGGTCGTCGTGCACGGCGTCGTCGTCGGCACCCCGGGCTGGACCGGCGACGAGACGCTGGACCCCAAGCGGACGCTGTTCTCCGAGCTGCACCAGGGCACGATGGCCGAGCGGGTCGCGGTGCCGCGGCGCAACCTGCTGCCGAAGCCGGCCGAGCTGTCGTTCGCCGAGGCCGCCTGCCTGCCCACCGCCTGGCTGACCGCCTACCGGATGCTCTTCGTGCGGTCCGGCCTGCGACCTGGCCAGACCGTGCTGGTGCAGGGCGCCAGCGGCGGGGTGGCCACCGCGCTGGTGGTGCTCGGCAAGGCCGCCGGCTTCCGGATGTGGGTGACCGGCCGCAGCGAGGACAAGCGCGCCGCCGCGCTGGCGCTCGGCGCCGACCAGGCCTTCGAGTCCGGCGCCCGGCTGCCCGAGCGGGTCGACGGCGTCATGGAGACCGTCGGCGCGGCGACCTGGTCGCACAGCGTCAAGTCGCTCAAGCCCGGCGGGGTCATCGTCACCTCCGGCGCGACCACCGGCTACGACCCCGGCGCCGAGCTCAACCGGGTGTTCTTCACCCAGCTGTCGGTGATCGGCTCGACGATGGGCACCCGCGACGAGCTGGCCGACCTCATCACCATGTGCCGGACGACCGGCATCCGGCCGCAGATCGACGTCGAGCTGCCGCTGGCCGAGGCCCGGGAGGGCTTCGCCCGCATGCTCGAGGGCCGCACCAACGGGAAGATCGTCTTCACGCTCTGACGAAGGCCCCCGTCCTCCTCCCGCCCCGCTCCGCGCGGCGCGAGCCTCGGGACGGGGCCTGAGCGGGCCGGGCTCCCCTCGGGGGGGCCCGGCCCGTCGCGCGTCCGGGATCAGCTGGCGGCCCGGGTGTAGTGGCCGGCCTGCAGCACGCCCTGCGGGTCGTAGGTGCGCACCACCTCGGCCAGCCGGGCCAGCGTCTGCGGGTCGTAGGACCGGCGGGCCGAGACCGCGTCGTGCGGGATGCCGAAGTTCGGCCACACCCCGCCGGTGTCCCAGTCGGCGAGCGCGGCGAACAACCGGTCGGCGTGGGCCAGCGCCGCGGCGGCCGCGTCGGCGTCCGCGGCGACCCCGACCGCCAGCACGCTGAACCGCGCGTCGCGGTGGCTGAACGCGTTCGGGTGCCGCGGCGGGCGGGCGTAGGCGCCGCCGAGGTGCCGGACCTCGACCATGACCTGCGGCGAGCCGGACCCCGGCCCGGCGACGGCGAACAGCCGCTGCGCCGCCTCCGCCGGGAACGCGTCCAGCAGGATCGCCGGGTCGGTGACCGGCATGGGGTCGACCGGGTCGGCGTGCACGTGGTCGATCTCCGGGTAGGGCCGCAGCATCGCGTCGTCCAGCACGACCGGCGCGAGGGCGCGGATCTCGTCGAGCAGCCGCTCCCCCTCGGCCGGGTCGCCGGTCCACAGGAAGCGGACGCCGAGGGTCATCCGGCCGGCCAGCGGCGGGGGCACCTCGGGCAGCGGCGGCAGCTGGAAGAGGACGAACGACGTCGTCGCCTGCTCGGGCAGCGCGTCGGCCCACCCCCGCCAGCGGTCGACCACGGCGGCGGCGTCGGCGCCGTCGAAGTACACCGCGCCGCCGTAGAACTCCGGCAGCCGGATCAGGTCGAACTCGATCGCGGTGACGATGCCGGCCGCGCCCTTCCCGCCGCGCAGGGCGAAGAACAGGTCGGGGTGCTCGCTGGCGGTGACCCGGCGGAACTCGCCGTCGCCGGTGACGACCTCGAAGGCGCGGACCCGGTCGGCGGCCAGCCCGTACGTGCGGGCCAGCGGGCCGACCCCGCCGCCGGTGGTGTAGCCGACGATGCCCACGTCGGTGGTGGAGCCGTTGAGCGCGGCCAGGCCGTGCGGCGCCGCCTGGGCGACCAGGGCCGACCACTTCACCCCGGCACCCACCCGCGCCCAGCCCTCGGGGTGCACGGTGATCTCGTCCAGGCCCCGGGTGGCGATCAGCAGGTGCCCGGCCAGAGAGGCCTCCGCGCCGTGCCCGGTGGCCTGCACGCCCGCGGTGAGCCCGTGCTCGCCGGCGAACCGGACGGCGGCCACGACGTCGGCGGCGGTGCGGGCCTCGACCACGGCGGCGGGCCGCATGGGCACGGCCAGGTTCCACGGGGTGGCCAGGGCGTCGTAGCCGGGGTCGCCGGGCGAGTGCACGGAGCCGGTCAGCCGCTGCGCGAGCAGCTCGTAGGGGGCGCCGGCGAGGACGGGGGCGTCGAGGGTGGTGGTCACGGTGTCCTCCGGAGGTCCGGGACGTCGGGGTGACGTCGCTGGAGGAACGGTGCGACCGGGGCCTTGCCGGGGTGTTGAGCCCGCCCTGAGCCCGGACCTTGAGGACCGCTTGACGCCTCAGGCGGCGGGGTGCGGGCTGACGAACAGGCCGGTGGGGTCGACGCGGCGCCGGATCGCCGACAGCCGGGCGTGGACGCCCGGCGGGAAGACCTTCCGGGTGTCGGTGCGGTCGTCGAGCATCGGCAGGTAGCGGCGGCCGGTCGCCCACGGCTCGAGCGCCGCGAGGAACCGCGCGGCGGCCTCCCGCTGGCGGGCCCAGTCGTCGGGCCCGCCCTCGAAGCCGAGGCCGAGGGCGAGGAACTGCCCGTCGAGGGAGGCGAGCGCGCCCCCGTCCGGGTCCGGGCGGGCCAGCACGCCGCCGAGCTGGCGCAGCTCGGCCGCGGCCAGGCCGCTGCCCGGGCCCACGGCCGCGACCACGGCGGCCAGGGCGGCGTCGGGCAGCCCGCCGAGCAGGGTGCTGCTGGCGTAGGCCGGGGTCGGCCCCTCCGGCTCCAGGTGCAGCCGGACGAGCGACGCGGCCGGCACCCGCGCGACGGTGTCGACCTCGGGGCGCAGCGCCCGCAGCGGGGCGAGGACCTCGGCGGCGGTGGCGTCGTCGCCGAGCACCGCCCCGTCGACCATCGCCAGCCGGCGGCCGCGCAGCTGCGCCGGCACGGCGTCGGAGGCGGGCAGGTCCAGCACCCGGAACGACGTCGTCGCCGCGACCGGTGCCTGCGCGCACCACCGCACCCAGGCGGGCAGCACCCGCTCGACCTCCGCGGCGTCCCAGGTCAGGTGGCCGGCGACCACGGTCTCCAGCGGGAGCAGGTCGAACTCCAGCGCCGTGACCACGCCGAGGGGGGCCGCGCCGCCGCGCAGGGCCCAGAACAGGTCGGCCTCGCGATCGGCGGTGGCACGGACCCAGGTGCCGTCGGCGAGGACCAGCTCGACCGCGGTGACGGCGTTGCACTGCAGGCCCAGCGCGCGGGCGTACCAGCCGATGCCGCCGCCCAGGCTGTAGCCGACGACGCCGACGTCCGGCGAGGACGGGTGGCGGGCGGCCAGCCCCTCCCGGCCGGCGGCGTCGGCGACGTCGCCCCAGAGCACCCCGGCGCCGACGCGGGCCGTGCGCCGCCCGTCGTCCACCGACAGCTCGGTCATCGCCGCGGTGCGCAGCAGCACGGCCTCGGCCAGGTGCCCCTGCAGCGGCGGCGCGCCGTGCCCGGTGCCCTGCGGGGCCACGGACAGGCCCGCGGCGGCGGCGGTGCGCAGCACCTCGGCGACCTCGTCGGGGAAGGCCGGGTAGGCGACGGCCGCCGGGCGGTCGGCCCCCTGCAGGTTCCACGGCGAGCGGGCCAGGTCGTAGGCCGGGTCGCCGGGCAGGTGCACCGATCCGCCGCACAGCCCGCGCAGCGCCTCGGCGCGCACGGCGGCGGGGGTGGGCATCTGCTGGGCGGTCACCGGTCGCCTCCCCTCAGCGGTGTCCCACGGTCCGTCGGCGGACTTGAGGAGAACCTGAGACGGTCCCCCTCGGCGCCGGCCAGCACGGCGTGCACGGTGCCCGGCTCCAGGAACAGCCGCTGGGCGACCTCGCGGGCGCCGAGCCCCCCGGCGGCCAGGTCGAGGATGCGCCGCTCGGTGGCCGACAGCCGCGGGCACTCCCCCGCCGGCTCGTCGGCCAGCCCGCGCGCGGTGAGCGCCGCGCGGACGCGGGCCCCGACGCCCGCGGCGCCGGCCTCGGCGGCCGCCGCGGCGGCCGCGCGCAGCAGCGGGACGGCCTCGTCGTCGGGCAGCGCCGGGTCGGCGCCCAGCGCGCAGCGGGCGCGGGCGAGCTCCACCGCCGCGGACGTCGGCGCCAGCAGCTCCACCGCCTCGCGCAGGTCGTCCAGGCCCGGCCGGCCGCGCAGCCCGCCGCGCAGCCGGAGGGCGGCGCCGAGCGCGACCGGCGCGCCCCAGCGGCGCAGCAGCCGCACCTCCTCGTCCATCAGCGCCACCGCCTCGTCCGGGCGGCCGAGGCCGGCCAGCGCCCGGGCCCCGGTGCTCCGCCACGGGTGCCAGGCCGGGTTGGGCACCGGCACCGGCGCGGGGATCCGGACGACGGCGGCCAGCGCCTCCTCGTACCGCCCCTCGGCGACCAGCAGCCGGGCGGCGGCGTGCTCGAGCAGGCGCCCGCCCTCGCCCGGGTGCGGCGCGGCCAGCCCGGCGTCGGCGCTCCGGCGCGCGGCGGCGAGGTCTCCCCGGTCGAGGTGGCAGGCGACCGCGAAGGCCCGCGTGTAGGGGTCGCCGATGTGGCCGTGGCCCCAGATCCGGCCCTGGTCGAACGCCACCCGCAGCGAGGACAGCGCCTCGTCGAGCTCGCCGCGCCGCCAGTGCCAGAAGCCCTGCCACAGGTTCACCGCGTGGACGGCGAACACCGAACCGCGCTGGTGGGCGAAGGTGCGCGCCCGCTGCCAGAAGTCCCCGAGGTCCTCGTCGGCGACGACCAGGGTGACGGCGGCGACCACCCAGAGCAGCCCGCTGTCGGCCTCCCACAGCCGGTCGCCGGCCAGCGCGGCGCGGGCGAGCGCGACGGCGCGCTCCCGGTCGTGGCCGGCCAGCATGGTCTCGAAGGCCAGCGTGGCGGCCAGCATGCGGGCGCCGTCGCCGTCCCCGGCCGGCAGCGGGTGCGGGTCGGACAGCCAGGTCGACGGGTCGATGCCGTGCATGAAGCCGCTCATCCGCTCGAGCGCGGTGAGGGCCTGCCGGCAGTCGGTCAGCTCCGGGGGCACCGCGCGGCCGGCCGCGCGGGCGAAGGCCGTGGCCACCCCGGGCGGCGCGGCGAAGATCTGGATGTGCGCGATGAGCACCGCCAGCCGGGCCCGCTCCGCCGGGTCCTCGAGCAGCGCGTGGGCCTGCAGCAGGTGCTCGCTGCTCGCGGCGCCGTCCACCCGTGACTCCACCGTGCCGAGCTCGACGAGCACCTCGGCCCGGGCGGCGGCCGGCGGCGGCTCGGCCAGCGCCCGGCGCAGCAGGGTGACGGCGCTGTCGGCGTCGCCGCGGTCGGCGGCGACGCGCGCGGCCCGGCGCAGCACGCCGGTCGTCGCCGGGTCGCCGCGCGGCGGGGCGAGCAGCAGGTGCGCGGCGACCTGCTCGTCGCCGGCGCCGGCCGCGCGCAGCAGCCGCGCCGCCTCCTCGTGCTGCAGGCCGCGCGCGGCGGCCGGCACGTCGTGGTGGACGGCGTCGCGGACCAGCGGGTGGACGAACGCCACGGGATGCGCGTCGGCGAGGACCTCGGCGCGGGCGAGCACCGCCAGGGCCGCCGCGGTGCGCCCCTCCGGCAGCCCGGCCAGCCCGGCGAGGACCGGCAGCGGCGCGCCGTCGCCGAGCACCGCGGCGGCGCGGGCCACGGTCCGCACCTCCTCGGGGAGCCGGCGCAGCCGCAGCAGCACCATGCTCGACACCGCGCGGGAGCCGACCGCCACGACGGTGTCCGCGTGCGCGGCGTCCGGCCGGACGCCGTCGACCTCCAGCCCCCGGAGCAGCTGGCGCAGCAGCAGCGGGTTGCCTGCCGTGGTGCGCTCGCAGGCGCGGGCGAACAGCGGCGAGACCGGCTGCGCCAGCCGCTGCTCCACCAGCCGGGCGACCGCCTCCGCCGACAGCGGCGCGGGGCGCAGCACGACGGCCGCCGGGTCCAGCGCCAGCTCGGCGAGCAGCTCGTCGTCCCCGGTCGGGTCGCCGGTGCGGACGGTGGCCGCGACCAGCACCGGGACGGCGTCCATGTGGCGGACCAGGTAGGCCAGGGCGCGCAGCGAGGCGGGGTCGCACCACTGCAGGTCGTCGACGGCCAGGACCAGCGGGCCGGCGGCGCTGAGCTCGACCGCCAGCCAGTACAGGCCGTGCAGGACGGCGAAGGTGCCGTCGGGGCACTCCCCCGGCGCGAGGTCGAACACCGCCCGGGCCGGTGCGGCCGCACCGCCGAGCAGCGCCTTCCGCCGCTCGGGCGCGGTCAGCAGCGGCTCGAACAGCTGCCGGACCACCCCGAACCCGAACGACCGCTCGAGCTGGCTGCCCCGCGCCGAGAGCACCCGCACCGAGCGGTCCGCGGCCAGCCGGCGGACCTCGGCCAGCAGCCGGCTCTTGCCGATGCCGGCCGGGCCCTCGACGAGCAGCAGCCCCGGCCGGCCGTCGGCGAGGTCGTCGAGGACCCCGCGGACGGCGGCCAGCTCCCGGTCCCGCTCGGCCAGGTCGTCGCCGCCCGAGCCGGTCGGCCGGGGCGCGGCGGCCGGCTGTGGCGGGGCGGGTGCCGGCGCGCGTGGCGGGGCGGTTACGGCCGCGGCCCGCGGGGCGGCGGGGAGGTCGTCGGCCGGCGGGCGCGGGGCCGGCGGCGCCCGCAGGGACGGCGCCTGGGCCAGCACGTCGTCCTCGAGCGCGCGCAGCGCGGGCCCGGGGTCGATCCCCAGCTCCTCGGCCAGCACGGCGCGGGCCCGGCGCAGCGCGGCGAGCGCGTCGGCCTGCCGGCCGCAGCGGTAGAGGGCCAGGGCCAGCAGCCGCCAGCGCTCCTCGCGCAGCGGCTCGTCGGCGACCAGCGCCTCCAGGTCCGGCACGAGCATCGCCGCCTCGCCGAGGTCCAGCCGGGCGGCGACCAGCCGCTCCCGGGCGGTGGCCCGCAGCCCGGCGAGGCGGGCGGCCTCCGGCTGGGCCCACGCCGCGTCGGCGTACTCGGCCAGCGCCGGGCCGCGCCACAGCGCCAACGCGTCCGCCAGCAGCGCGGCCGCCCGCTCCGGCGGCGCCCCGGACGCCTGCTGCAGCAGCCGCTCGAACCGCCAGGAGTCCACGGCCTCGGGCGGCAGCCGGACGGCGTACCCGGGCCGCTCCCGCACGATCACCGCCGACCGGGTGCGGGCGGCGCTGCCCGGCTCCAGGCGGCGGCGCAGGTGGGAGACGTAGGACTGCAGCGCGCCCGCCGCGTCGCCCGGCGGCCGCTCGCCCCACACGGACTCCACCAGCCGGTCGGCCGGCACGACCTCGCCGCGGGCCAGGACGAGCAGGGCGAGGACGGCGCGCTGCCGGGGCCCGCCCAGGTCGAGGGGCTCGCCGTCGCAGGTGGCGGTGAGCTGTCCCAGGAGACCGATCCGGAGCTGTGCGGTCACCACCCCTCCTCGCCGACGGCGAACGTAGACGAGCCGCGGCCCCGGGGACACCCCCACGGCCGTCAACCGGTGTTGACACGACCCGGCGACGCAACTTAGGTTGACGGCATGGCTGACACGGCAGCGGTGGCCACGGCGGCCGCCGACGACGACCCCGCGGTGGGCCTGCGCGCCGTCCGGTCGCTCCGCGTGCTGGTGGAGCGGCTGGAGGCCCTGCAGGTGGGCAAGGCCCGCGACCGCGGCTGGACCTGGGAGCAGATCGCCCAGTTGCTGGGCGTGAGCCGGCAGGCCGTCCACAAGAAGCACGCGCGCGGCCGCGGGCCGCTCCGGCGGAGGGACTGACCGATGTTCGAGCGATTCACCGCCGAGGCGCGGGAGACCGTGGTGCAGGCGCAGGCCGAGGCCCGGCGGCTGCACAGCGGCCGGATCGGCACCGAGCACCTGCTGCTGGCCCTGCTCGGGCGGCAGACGCCGACCGCCGCGGTGCTGGCGCGGCACGGGCTGACCCGGGAGACCGTCACCGCGGCGGTGACCGCGTTGGTCGGCGACGAGCTGGACGCCGACGCGCTCGGCACGCTGGGCATCGACCTCGACGCCGTGCGGGCGCGGGTCGAGGCGGCGTTCGGGGCGGGCGCGCTGGACGGCGGCCCCGCGCCCGGCCGGCCGGGTCGGCACGTCCCGTTCGGCCCGCGGGCGAAGAAGGTGCTGGAGCTGTCGCTGCGGGAGACGCTGGCGATGCGGCAGAAGACGATCACCGACGGCCACATCGCCCTCGGCCTCGTCCGCGAGGGTCAGGGGGTGGCCATGAAGGTGGTCGCCGACCTCGGCATCGACCCGGCGGCGCTGCGGCGGGACGTCACGGCGGCGATCGGCGGCTGATCCGCCCCGTTCCGTCCCCCGCCGCTGGCACGGTGGGCGGATGGAGATCCTGTTCGTCGCGAGCGTGAGCGTCATCGCGCCGGATCCACCGGCCAGCCGGCGCCTGTACGTCGACGCCCTGGGTCTGCCGCTGGAGCGGCTGGAGGGCGACTACTGGGCCAGCGAGCACGTCGAGGGCAGCCGGCACTTCGGCGTGTGGCCGCTGTCCGAGGCGGCCACGGCCTGCTTCGGGTCGGCGGCCTGGCCGGCCGGGCGCCCGGTCCCGCAGGCGAGCGTGGAGTTCGAGGTCGCCGACGCCGAGGCGGTGGCGGCCGGGGCCGAGGCGGTGGCGGCCGGGGCCGCGGAGCTGGAGGCGGCCGGCCACGCGCTGCTGCACGGGGCGCGCACCGAGCCGTGGGGGCAGACGGTGGCCCGGCTGCAGTCCCCGGAGGGGCTGGTCGTCGGGCTGTCGTACGCGCCCTGGCTGCACTGAGGCCCCGGCGTCAGCCGGCGGTGGTGAGCCGCCGCTCGATGCGGGCGGCGATCCGCGCGCGGGTCCGTTCCGGCAGGGTGGCCAGGGCCGGCGCCAGCTCGGGCAGCCGGTGCTTCTGGGTCGTGTAGGCGCGGAACGCCGTCCCCACCGTCACGCCGTGCTCGGGGCGGTCGACGACCTCGACGAGGTCGGCGGCGCCGACGTCCCCGGCCTCCAGGACCCGCAGGTAGGCCCCCGGCGCGCCCTGCACCGTGAAGCGCCGGACCAGCCGCGGCACGCCCCAGAACCGCTCGAAGTTGGCGCAGGGGATGCGGCAGTCGGTCACCTGCAGCAGCGCCGTGCCGACCCGCCAGCGCTCCCCCAGGACGGCGCCGGTGAGGTCCAGCCCGGCGGTGCGCAGGTTCTCCCCGAACCGGCCGGCGGGCAGGTCACGGTCGAGCTCGGCGGCCCACCAGTCGGCGTCCTCCTGCGCGTAGGCGTAGACCGCCTGCCCCTCGCCGCCGTGGTAGCGGCGGTTGACCTGCACGTCGCCGTCCAGGCCGAGGGCGTGGACGGCGACCCGACCGGTGGCCGGGCGCTTGTCGATGCCGGTGCGCTGCGGCTTGCGGTCGGGGACGGACGGGAGGTCGGTGCCGGACACGCAGACGGCCTCGAGCCGGCCCGTCACTTCTTGGAGGCGGTGGACTCGTTGGTGGAGAGCGCGGCGACGAAGGCCTCCTGGGGGACCTCGACGCGGCCCACCATCTTCATCCGCTTCTTGCCCTCCTTCTGCTTCTCCAGCAGCTTCCGCTTGCGGGTGATGTCACCGCCGTAGCACTTGGCGAGGACGTCCTTGCGGATGGCGCGCACCGTCTCGCGGGCGATGACCCGGGAGCCGACGGCCGCCTGGATGGGCACCTCGAACTGCTGCCGCGGGATGAGCTCGCGCAGCTTGCCGGCCATCATCACGCCGTAGCTGTACGCCTTGTCCTTGTGGACGATCGCGCTGAACGCGTCCACCGCCTCGCCCTGCAGCAGGATGTCCACCTTGACCAGCGAGGACTCCTGCTCGCCGGCCTCGGCGTAGTCGAGGCTGGCGTAGCCGCGGGTGCGCGACTTCAGGGCGTCGAAGAAGTCGAAGATGATCTCGCCGAGCGGCAGCTTGTAGCGCAGTTCGACCCGGGACTCGCTGAGGTAGTCCATGCCGCCGAGCTGACCTCGGCGGCCCTGGCAGAGCTCCATGATCGTGCCGGTGTAGTCGCTGGGCGCGATGATCGTCGCGTTGACGACGGGCTCGTAGACCGTGTCGATCTTGCCCTCGGGCCAGTCGCTGGGGTTGGTCACGGTGATCTCCGAGCGGTCCTCCATGACCACCCGGTAGACGACGTTCGGCGCGGTGGAGATGAGGCTGATCCCGGCCTCGCGCTCGAGCCGCTCGCGGACGATCTCCAGGTGCAGGAGGCCGAGGAAGCCGACGCGGAAGCCGAAACCCAGCGCCGCGGAGGTCTCCGGCTCGTAGGTCAGGGCGGCGTCGTTGAGCAGCAGCTTGTCCAGCGCCTCCCGCAGCAGCGGGTACTCGCTGCCGTCGATCGGGTACAGGCCGGAGTAGACCATCGGCTTGGGGTCGCTGTAGCCGCCGATCGGCTCGCCGGCCGGCTTGTGCTGCAGGGTGACGGTGTCGCCGACCCGGGACTGGCGGACGTCCTTCACCCCGGTGATGAAGTAGCCGACCTCGCCGACGCCGAGGCTGTCGACGGGCTTGGGCTCCGGGGAGATGACGCCGATCTCGAGCAGCTCGTGGGTGGCGCCGGTGGACATCATCTTGATCCGCTCGCGGGCGGAGATCCGGCCGTCGACGACCCGCACGTAGGTGATGACGCCGCGGTAGATGTCGTAGACCGAGTCGAAGATCATCGCCCGCGCGGGGGCCTCCGCCTCGCCCTCGGGCGCCGGGATCTGGGCGACGATGGCGTCGAGCAGGGCCGGCACGCCCTCGCCGGTCTTCCCGCTGACCCTGAGGACGTCCTCGGGCTCGCAGCCGATGATGTGCGCCAGCTCCGCGGCGTACTTCTCCGGCTGCGCGGCGGGCAGGTCGATCTTGTTGAGCACCGGGATGATCGTGAGGTCGTTCTCCAGCGCCAGGTACAGGTTGGCCAGCGTCTGGGCCTCGATGCCCTGGGCGGCGTCGACCAGCAGGACGGCGCCCTCGCAGGCGGCCAGCGAGCGGGACACCTCGTAGGTGAAGTCGACGTGGCCGGGGGTGTCGATCATGTCGAGCACGTACTCGGTGCCGTCGACGGTCCACGGCAGCCGCACGTTCTGGGCCTTGATCGTGATGCCGCGCTCGCGCTCGATGTCCATGCGGTCGAGGTACTGGGCGCGCATCTGCCGTGCCTCGATGATCCCGGTGACCTCGAGCATCCGGTCGGCCAACGTCGACTTGCCGTGGTCGATGTGGGCGATGATGCAGAAGTTCCGGATGCGGGCCGGGTCGGTGGCAGCAGGAGTCGTCACAGTGCTGCCCATCGTCCCATGCCCGGGCGGGGTCGCGAGCGCCTTCCCGGGGCGCGCCGTCCGGCGGGGCCGGTCAGCGACGTCGACCACGTGGTGTGGGACCGGCTCGTCGACGCTGGTATCTTGATAGGCCGGTCCGTGATCGCAGGCTGTGGAGCCCGTGTCCGGACGCACTGTCAGAACTCCCTCCAGCGAGACACCGAGGCTCACGCGTGGCGAACATCAAGTCCCAGATGAAGCGGATCAAGACCAACGAGAAGGCGCGGCAGCGCAACGTCGCGGTCAAGTCCGCCCTCAAGACGGCCGTCCGGCGCTTCCGCACCGCTGCCGACGCCGGGGACGCGGCGGCGGCCTCCGCGGCGCTGCAGAACGCCAGCAAGCTGCTGGACAAGGCCGCCAGCAAGGGCGTCATCCACAAGAACCAGGCCGCCAACCGGAAGTCCGGCATGGCCAAGCAGGTGGCCGGCCTCCAGGGCTGACCCGCACGCTCCCGACGAGCCCTCTCCCGCCGCGCGGGAGGGGGCTCGTCGCATGTGGGGGATGCCGGCGCCGCGCCGGGGTCCTCGCCCGGGTCCTCGCCCGGGTCCTCGCCCGGGTCCTCGCCGCCGCGCCGCAGGCCGTGGGAGGGCGCCCGGTGCCCCTGCCCGGCGGGCTCAGCGGCGGCCGGCGGTGGCGGCGCGGATGCCCACCAGGCGGCGCACCGCACGCTCCAGCGCGTAGTCCGCGCTGGCCGCCGCGCCCTTGACGTCGGCGTTGAGCGCGGCGGTGACCGCGACGGCCTGCTGCAGCCCGTCGATCGACCAGCCACGGGCGTGCTTGAGCCCGTCCTCGGCCTTCCGCTTGGGCCACTTGAAGGTCCGCATGAGCTCGCCGTAGGACCGCACGTTGACCGCCTTCGCGCGTGCCGCGGTCCGCACGGCCTCCGCCAGGGCATCGGCGATGAGGACGTGCGGCACGCCGCCGTCCAGCGCCCAACGCAGCACCTCGATCGAGCCGGCGCTGTCACCGGACATGGCCCGGTCCGCCACCGCGAACCCGTTGGCCTCCGCCTGGCCCCGGTGGAAGCGGGCGACGGCGTCGGCGTCGACGTTGCCCTCGAAGTCGGACACCAACTGGCTGGCCGCGGACGACAGCTCCCGCAGGTCGTTGCCCACCGCCTCGACCAGCGCCGTCACCGCGTCCGGCGTGATGCGCCCGCCGGCGCGCCGGACCTCGTTCCGGACGAAACCGCCGAGCTCGTTCGGCCACACCTTGGGGCACTCGTCGACGGCGGCGCCCGCCGCCTTGAACGTCTTGAGCAGCGCCTCGTTGCGCTTGCCGCCGTGGTGCACGACGACCAGCGTCAGGTCGGGATCGGGGTCCTTGGCGTAGCCGGTGAGCGCGTCGCACAGCGCCGCGGCTGCCTCGTGCACGCCGGTGACGACCACGAGCCGGTGACCGCCGAACAGCGAGGGCGCCAACACGTCGGCGAGCTCGCCCAGCGCCAACCCGGCGGCGGCGAGCTCGTGCGCCTCGACGTCGGGGTGGCGGGCGAGGACGGCGCCGCGCACGGCGGACAGTGCGCGCCCACGCAGGAGCTCCTCCTCGCCGACCACGACCCGCAGCCGGGAGGTCGGTTCGGGGGGTCGGGCGGCCACACCGGCATGGTGTCACGCCCCGCCGACCGTTCCGGCGCGCCACCGGGACCGCGCCGGTGAGCCCTGTCGCGGGCGGTCCGCTCACCGTCCCCACCCCGGCCGCCGCCCCCTCGCTGTCGACGCCGCGCGGGACCACGGCCCAGTCCTCCGCCGTCCCGGTCACCGCGACGTCGCCGGAGCGGTCGGTGCGGTAGACCCGCATGCCCTCGCGCGCGAGCCAGGTGAGCAGCCGCCGGGTGGGGTGGCCGTAGGTGTTGTCAGCGCCGACGGACACGATGGCGACCCGGGCGCCGCTGGCCGCGAGGAAGTCCGGGTCGTTGTCCGCGCTGCCGTGGTGGGGCACCTTCAGCACGTCGGCCCGCAGGTCCACGCCGCGGCCCAGGAGCCGCTGCTCCGCCTCGGCGCCGAGGTCGCCGGTGAGCAGGATCCGCAGGCCCCGCACCGTGATGCGCGCGACCACTGACAGGTCGTTCGGCTCGGCGGCGCGGGTGGCGATCTCCGGTGCCGGCGCCAGCACGTCGACCGTCGCGGGCCCGACCCGGCGCCGGTCGCCCGGCGCCAGCACCACCTGCTGGGCGCCCGTGCCGCGCAGCGTCCGCGTCAGCGTCCGGACGCGGTCGTCGGCGGGCGAGAGGGTGCCGGTCGCCACCACGCCGATCTCCCGGCCGCTGAGCGCTCCCGCCAGCCCGCCCACGTGGTCGGCGTCGAGGTGGGAGAGCAGGACCAACGGCAGCCGGTCGATGCCCAGGCGGTCCAGGCAGCGGTCCACGGGGCCGACGTCGGGGCCGGCGTCGACGAGCACCCCCTCCCCCGGTCCGGTCGGGACGACCAGCGCGTCCCCCTGCCCCACGTCGCAGGCGACCAGCACGGCGCCGCCCGGCGGCCAGCCGCGGGTGACCTGGCGCAGCGGCCAGCCGAGCACCACCACGCCCACGGCCAGCGCCAGCGCCAGGGCGCGCAGCCGCGGCCAGCGCCACAGCGCCAGGGCCCCGGCGACCAGCAGCGCCGTCAGGACCAGGGCACCGCCCGTGCCGGCCGGCCAGGCGGCGCCCGCGTCGGGCAGGCCGGCCGCCGACCGCGCCACGAGCACCAGCCACCGGACCGGCCAGCCCGCCAGCCAGGTGAGGCCGTCGGCCAGCGGCGCCGCCACCGGACCGGCCACGGCCGCCAGCAGCCCGAGCACCGTCACCGGCGCGACTGCGGGGGCCGCCACCAGGTTCGCGGGCAACGACACCAGGCTCACCAGGCCGGAGAGACCGGCGACCAGCGGCGCGGTCGCCAGGCCGGCGGCGGCGCTCACGGCGACCGCCTCGGCGAGCAGCCGGGGCCAGCCCCGGGCGCGCAGGCGCCGCGCCCACCCGGGTGCCGCCAGCACGATGGCCGCGGTGGCCGCGACGGACAGGGCGAAGCCGGCGTCCCGCGCCAGCCGCGGGTCCATGAGGACCAGTACGACCACGGACCCGCACAGCGCCGGCACGGCCGCCCGTGTCCGGCCCGACGCGAGGGCGAGCAGCGAGACCGCCCCCATCGCCGCGGCGCGCAGCACGCTAGCCGTGGGCCGGGCCAGCAGGACGAAGCCGACGAGCGCGACCACGGCGACCAGCGCCTGGATGCGGCGGTCCACGGCGCGGCGGCGCAGTGGCGCGAGCACGCCGCTGAGCAGGATCGCCACGTTGGCGCCAGACACCGCCGTCAGGTGCGCGAGACCGGCCCGCCGGAAGTCCTCCTCCAGCACCGGGTCCATCCCGCTGGTGTCGCCGACGACCAGGCCTGGCAGGAGCCCGGCCGGCAGGGGGTCCAGCACCCGCTGCGCCGACGCGGCCAGCGCCGCACGCAGGTCGCCGGCGGCGCGCTGGGTCCACGGCGGCTCGCCGCGCACGTCGGGCGGCCCGCGGGCCGACACCCGGGCCACGACCCCGTCGGCCGGATCCGCCGCGGACACGACGGCACGGACGCGGACGGCCTGACCGGGGAGCAACCGCTCCCAACCCTCCGCCGGGGCGAAGACGACCACCCGGTCGTCGACCGCGACCGTCGCCGGTCCGACGGTCAGCCGCGTGGCCGTCGCATCGAGCACCACCCGCGGTGCACCGACCCCGGGGATCCGCCGGGGATCGCTGTCGGCCTCGAGCTCGAGCTCGACGGTCCGACCGGCGAGTGCTGCCCCGGTGAGGGGCGAGCCCTCGCGGGTCCAGGACCGCACGGCTGCCGTGGCCGCCGCCAGCACCAGGGCCGCCAGGACCGCGGCGAGCACCAGCGCGCGTCCCGACCGGGACCGGCGTGCCAGGGCGACGGCCGCCGCGGCGGCCGTGCAGGCGACCGCGGCGAGCAGGGGCCACGGGACGAACGGCGCGGCCAGGGTCGTAGCCCAGACGACCACCGCGGCCGGGGCCAGCCGCAGGTCGGTCCACGTCCACCGGCGGTCGATCCGGACGGGCGCCCGGCTCACACCGCCACCAGGTCGGCGAGCTCGTCGAAGGTGGCCGGTCCGATGCCCGGGACGTCGTCCAGCTGCTCCACGGCGGTGAACGGTCCGTTGCGCGTGCGGTGGTCGACGATGCGCTGGGCCAGCACGGGGCCGATGCCGGGCAGCGCGTCCAGTTCGGCGACGGTCGCGCTGTTCAGCAGCACCCGGCCGCCCGCCGCCGGGGTGGAGCCGCCGACCGCCGCGCCTCCGGCCGACGCGCCCGCACCCGGGATGCCGACCGCGATCTGCTGCCCGTCGGTCACGACCGCCGCCAGGTTGACCGCGGCCGGGTCGGCGCCGGGCAGCAACCCGCCGGCGGCGGCCACGGCGTCGGCCACGCGGGAGCCCTCGGGCAGCGCGACGAGACCGGGCCGGGCGACCTGGCCCACCACCGACACCGTGACGGTGGGCGCGGTGTCGGCGGCGGTGCCCACCGACGGCGAGGCCGGAGCCGGAGCGCTCGTGCCCGCCGGCACGGGCTCCACCGGCTGCGCGCGGGGCCGGTCCACCCAGGTCCAGCCGACCAGGAGCAGGGCACCGAGCACCCCGGCCAGCACGAGGGCCCGGACGCTGCTCCGCCCGGGGACGACCCGCACCGCCTGTCCGGGTGCCCGGTGCCGCCCGATGCCGGTGGGGAGCCCGCCGTCGTCCTCGCGGGCCGGCTCGACGGGCAGCTGCGGTGGACGGCGGGGCACCGGGGTGCGCCCGAGGTCCTCGTCCCGCTCCTCGTCCGGGGCGTCCAGCGCGTCCGGCAGGTCGTCGGGTAGCCAGCCGCTGCCGCGTCGTCCCTCGTCGAGGAGCGCCCGCAGGCGGGCGCGGATCACGTCGGCGTCGTCGACACGACGGGAGGAGAGGCGCACCCGGCGGACGCTAGGAAGCGCTCGGCAGCGGGGACCCCGCCGCGACGGATCTGTGGATCCACCCGCTGCCTGTGGACGGCCGGCCCGGTGCCGTCGGCCGGCGGGTGCAGGGTCACGCCGTGCCGATCACCCGCTCAGCGCGTCGCGTCCTCGCCGTCCCCGTCCGTGCCGTCGTCCGTGTCCTCGGCGTCCCCGCGGCCGTCGTCCGCGGGGTCCTCGGTCTCGGGTCGCGGCGAGACGACGACGCCCACCGCGCCGGGTCCGACGTGGGCGCCGATCGCCGCGCCGAGCTCGCTCACCAGCAGGTCCCCCACCTGCGGCACGGCCTCGCGCAGGTCGGTCGCGAGCCGCTGGGCCCGGTCGGGCGCGGCCAGGTGGTGGACGGCGAGGTCGACCGGCCGCCCGGCGGCGGTCTCGGCCACCCGCTGGACGAGGCGGGACAGTGCCCGCGCCGAGGTGCGGACCTTCTCCAGCGGCAGGACCCGGCCGTCGGCGACGTGCAGGACGGGCTTCACCGCGAGCGCGGTCCCCAGCACGGAGGCCGCGGAGCCGATCCGGCCCCCGCGGCGCAGGTGCTCGAGGGTGTCGACCACGAACAGGGTGCGCGTGCCGGCCGCGGTGGTCCGGGCGGCGTCGGCGACGGCCGCCGCGTCCTCTCCCGCCTGCGCCGCGCGGACGGCGGCGAGCACGGCGAAGCCGGTCCCCATCGCGGCCGAGCGGGAGTCGATGACGGTGACCAGGTGCTCGCCCACCTGCGCAGCGGCCAGCCGGGCGGCGTCCCAGGTGCCCGACAGCTCGGCGGACAGGTGGACGGAGACGACCCGGTCGGCGCCGGCGTCCAGGCACCGCCGGTAGGCGGCGACGAAGTCTCCGGTGGTGGGCCGCGACGTCGAGACCTGCTGCCGGCGGGTGGTCAGGGCGCGCGCCACGTCCTGCGGCGAGATGTCGGCGCCCTCGCGACCGGAGCGCCCGGCCAGCACGACGTACAGCGGGACGACCTCGATGCCGTGTCGCTGCACCAGCTCGGTCGGCAGGTAGGCCGTGGAGTCGGTGACCACGGCGACTGGCATCCCGCGAGGCTAGCCCGCCCGGCGGGCAGCTCCTCCGGGTCACCGCGCGGAGCACGCGATCAGGCGACGGCGTCGGCGTCCTCGGCCGGAGGCGGCGCGTCGTCCGGGGTACCGCTGCCCGCGGCACCCGCCTGCCGCAGCACCGACTCGTCCGCGGGCGGAGTCCAGTTGTGCCGGAGCACCCGCCACCGGGGCCCCTGCGGAGCGAGCTCGCTCCAGGCACAGTTGCCCAGCGGCCCGAACACCCGGCGGTTCTCCGGGCCGAGCTCGAGCAGCGCCTCCAGCAGCCGGCCGCTCGTCCCGCCGTGGGTCACCAGCACGGCGACCCGGGCCGGCGGCAGCTCGCGCACCAGCGACAGGGCGCGGGCCGCCACCGCCGCCGGCTCCTCGCCGCCCCGGTCGCGCACCGGGCGGCCGGCGAGCCAGTCGGCGTACTGCTCGGGGTGCCGTGCGGCCACCTCGTCCCGGGTGAGCCCCTCCCAGCGCCCCAGGCCGTGCTCGCGCAGCCGGACGTCCACCGCCGGGGTCAGCCCCAGCAGCCCGGTCAGCGCGGTGGCGGTCTGCACCGCACGGCTGAGGTCGCTGGAGACCACCACCGTGTCCTCGGCGGTCAGGCCGAGGGCGGCCACGAGGTGGACGGCGGCCACGGCGGCCTGGTGCCGGCCCCGGGCGTCCAGCGGCGGGTCCTGCTGGCCCTGGAACCGTCCCTCGGCGTTCCACTCGGTGCGCCCGTGCCGCCAGAGGACGAGCCGGTCGACTTGCGCCGGCAACGCGGGCGCGGCGCTCACCGGCCGGGAGCCGCGGGCGACGCGGGGTCCTCCCCGTCGGCCGCCGGGGGCTCGGGGGCCAGCGAGGCCGGGTCGGCGCTGCCGGGGTCGACGTCGTCGGCGGAGAGCGTCCCGCCGCCCCTCGCCGCAGGCGGGGACGCCCCGTCGGGCTGCGGGGGTGCGTCGCGGTCGACGAAGGGGATCGTCGGGCAGTCCTTCCAGAGCCGCTCGAGGGCGTAGTAGGCGCGCTCCTCGGTGTGCTGGACGTGCACGACGACGTCGACGAAGTCCAGCAGCACCCAGCGCGACTCGGCCACGCCCTCGCGGCGGACGGGCTTGACGCCGTGCCGGCGCAGCCGCTCCTCGACCTCGTCGACGATCGCCTGCACCTGCCGCTCGTTCGGCGCCGACGCGAGCACGAACGCGTCGGTGATGGCCAACCGGTCGCTGACGTCGACGATGGAGACATCGGTGGCGAGCTTGTCCGCCGCGGCCTGTGCGGCCAGCTGAGCGGTCTCCCGCGCCTCGACCGAGGCGGTCATCGGGGTACCTCCTGAGTTCCGGGTGCCGGCGCTGCGCCGGCGGCAGGGGCGGCAGGTGTGCCGCCGGGTGGGGGCCGGTCGTAGGTCGGCCGGTCCCCCGACGCGGTCGGCCGCCCGTCGCCGGCCGTCCTGGCCCGCGGGGACGACCGGTACAGGCCGCGCTTCTCGATGTACTGGACGACGCCGTCGGGGACGAGGTACCAGACGGGCATGCCGCGGCCGACCCGGTCGCGGCAGTCGGTGGAGCTGATCGCCAGCGCCGGCACCTCGACCAGGCTGACGGTGCCCTGCGGCAGGTGGCCGTCGGCGAGCTGGAACCCCGGGCGGGTGACCCCGATGAAGTGGGCCAGCTCGAGGAACCGGTCGCTGTCGCGCCAGCTGAGGATCTGGGCGAGCGCGTCCGCGCCGGTGATGAAGAACAGCTCGGCGTCGGGCCGCTGCGCCTTCAGGTCGGTCAGCGTGTCGATGGTGTAGGTCGGGCCGCCGCGGTCGACGTCGACCCGGCTCACCGAGAACCGGGGATTGGAGGCGGTGGCGATGACGGTCATGAGATAGCGGTCCTCGGCGGGACTGACGACGCGCTCGCTCTTCTGCCACGGCTGCCCGGTGGGGACGAAGACGACCTCGTCCAGGCCGAAGAGTCCGGCGACCTCGCTCGCCGCCACCAGGTGACCGTGGTGGATGGGATCGAACGTCCCACCCATGACACCGACCCGACCACCCGCCACCCGATCGAGCCTAACCGGGCGCCGCCAGCCGGCGGCGTCGAGGCAGGGGAACCGGCGCGAGGAGCTGGACGGAGAGGGCGGAGCGCGGTGCCGAGGAACGACACCGGCGGCGCCGCTCGGCGGGCCGGCCGCCGGAATCGGAGGCGTCCCCCGGCGGTCCGGCCGTGGCGTCCAGCGGGTCCCGCGCGGCGGCCGGGAGGGGAGGCGGCCCGGAGGCGGGGCGGACGCGGGCGGCGTCCGGGGAGGACACGGTGCCGTCCGGAGAGGACACGGTGCCGTCCCGGGGCCGGCCGGACCCGGCCGGCCCCGGACGGAGGTGCCGGGGACCGTCCCCGGCGGGGTCGGGTCACCGCGCGACCGGCTCCCCCGTGCAGCCGGTCACGGCCGGTCCGGCCGCCGTCGCCGGCGGTGGACCGGAGCCGGGACGTCCCCGGCACCCGTGCTGCTCCAACGGCGCCCGGCGGCTGCGGTTACGGCCCGTCGGCGTGTCGTGCGGCACCCGGCACGAGCGGCCGGGTGCGGGTGTCGGGCCCCGCCGTCCGCCGCGGCGGAGCGGGGGCGCGACGGCCGGGGAGGAGTCGGGATGTCGACACGGCGACCGGTCGGCGCATCGCCAGGTCGCCAGGTCGCCAGGTCGCCACGTCGCCAGATCGCCACGTCGACACGGCACGCAACCGTCCCGCACCCCGGCCGCGGCGTACCGGCGGCGGGGGTCAGAGCGTCGTGACGAAGTCCGCCAGCTGGGCGGCGTTGCGGCACTCGACCATGTCGACGACCTCGGCGTACTTCAGCGCCGCCGAGTCCCCGCTGCCCCACAGCCGCCGCGGCTCGGGGTTGAGCCAGTGCGCCGACCGCGCCCGCTGCACCAGGTCGGCCAGCACCGGCAGGCCCGGCGGCCGGTAGTTGGTCCGGCCGTCGCCGAGCAGGATCAGCGAGGTCTTGGGCCCCACGACGGTCGGCCAGCGGTCGGCGAACACCTCGAGGGCGTTGCCGTAGTCGCTGTGCCCCTCGAAGGCCACGACGTCGGCCTCGCGGCCGATGCGGCGGATCGCGTCCGCGACATCGGCGCCCGGGGAGAAGAACCGGGTGACCTCGTCGGTGGAGTCGACGAACGCGAACGCCCGCACGCCGGAGAAGTGCTCGCGCAGCGCCTGGGTCAGCATCAGCGTGAAGTGGCTGAACCCGGCCACCGAGCCGCTGATGTCGCACAGCACGACGAGCTCGGGCTTGTGGACCTTCCGCGGCCGGTGGTGGGTCACCACGGGCACCCCGCCGGTGCCCAGCGACGCGCGCACCGTCTTGCGGAAGTCCAGCCGCCCCTCGCGGCCCATCCGCCGGCGGGCCGACAGCCGCACCGCCAGCCGCCGGGCCAGCGGCGCGACCATCCGCCGCAGCTCGGCGAGGTCGCCCTGCTGCGCGCGGAGGAAGTCGATCTGGTCGGCCAGCGGCTTCACCGCGCTCCTGGCGATCCGCTCCCGGCCCCGCTCCTCGGCCTGCCGGCGCCGGACCTCGGTGTCCACCGCCTCCTTGAACGCCGCCAGCCGCCGCTTCACCTCGCCGCGGGCGATCTGCTCGGCCATCCCGCCGTGCTCCTCGCCGCGCAGCAGCCCCTCGAGCAGCGAGGTGGTCAGCGAGTCCGGCGACAGGGCCCGCATCACCCGGTAGCTGAACCAGGACTGCCCCGACGGCGAGGGCGTCGTCTGGCCCAGCAGGGCCACGGCCCGGCGCGCGAAGCGGGCGAGCTCGGCCTCGTCGCCCTCGGCGAGCAGCCGGGCCAGCTCCTCGCGCAACCGCGCGGCCGGGTCGAGGTCGCCCTCGCCGTCCGGCGCGTCCAGCACGACCGCCTCGCCGTCGGCGTCGTCGCCGCCCTCCTCGGCCACCACGACCGGCCGGTCCCCCAGCGGCCACCACAGGTCGAACAGCGTGTCGTAGATCTGCCGCTGGTTGCCGCGCTGCAGCAGCACCGCGGCCAGCCCGTGCCGCAGCTGCTCCCGGTCGAGCAGGTCGACCACGGTGAGGATCTCGGCGGCGTCCACGGCCTGGCTGATGCCGACCGGGATGCCGGCGTCGCGCACCGCGCGGACGAACCCGTCGAGGTGCCCGGCCAGCCCCCCGGGGGCGGCCGGCGACGGGGCGGCCGGCGCCGGCGGAGGCGCGGCCATCAGTTCAGCCGCAGCTCGGCCGCGGCCCGCTCCTGGTCGCTGGCGTGCTTGAGCACCACGCCGAGCGTCTCGCCGATCGCCGCCTCGTCGAGGGTGTCCAGCCCCAGCTCCAGCAGCGTCTGCGCCCAGTCGAGCGTCTCGGAGATCGACGGCGACTTCTTCAGCTCCAGCGCCCGCAGCGCGCGGATGGTGCGCACCAGTTGCTCGGCCAGCCCGGGCGCCAGGTCGGGCACGCGGGAGAGCACGATCTCCCGCTCCCGCTCCGCGCTCGGGTAGTCCAGCGCCAGGTAGAGGCAACGGCGCTTGAGCGCCTCGGACAGCTCGCGGGTCGCGTTGGAGGTGAGCACCACGGTCGGCCGCCGGGTGGCCACCACGGTGCCGAGCTCCGGGATCGTCACCTGGAAGTCGCTGAGCACCTCCAGCAGCAGGCCCTCGACCTCGACGTCGGCCTTGTCGGTCTCGTCCACCAGCAGCACGGTCGGCTCGGTCCGCCGGATCGCGGTCAGCAGCGGCCGCGACAGGAGGAACTCCTCGCCGAAGATGTCGTCGTGGACGGACTCCCAGTCCGCGCCGTCGGGGGAGGCCTGCGACGCCTGGATCCGCAGCAGCTGCTTCTTGTAGTTCCACTCGTACAGCGCCCGGGCCTCGTCGAGCCCCTCGTAGCACTGCAGCCGGATCAGCTCCGCGTCGGTCGCGGCCGCCAGCGCCTTGGCCAGCTCGGTCTTGCCGGTGCCGGCCGGCCCCTCCACCAGCAGCGGCTTGCCCAGCCGGTCGGCGAGGAAGACGGTCGTGGCGATCTGCTTGTCCGGCAGGTAGCCCGCCGCCGACAGCCGCTTGGCGACGTCGGAGACCGAGGAGAACTGCGGCAGCTGCGTCGGCGGGCGGGGCATGGGGCTCCTGACGGGACGGGCCGGGCGGTCAGCGGGTGTGACCGTCGCCGGTGACGACGTAGGTGGTCGAGGTGAGCTCCGGCAGGCCGAGGGGCCCGCGGGCGTGCAGCTTCTGCGTGGAGATGCCGATCTCGGCGCCGAAGCCGAACTCGCCGCCGTCGGTGAACCGGGTCGAGGCGTTCACCATCACCGCGGCCGCGTCGACCCCGGCGGTGAAGTCCGCGATCGCGCGGGCGGAGTCGGCGACGATCGCCTCGGTGTGCCCGCTCCCCCACCGCGCGATGTGCTCCAGCGCGGCGGGCAGGTCGTCGACCACGCGGACGGCCATGTCCATCGACAGGTACTCGGCGGCCCAGTCCTCGTCGGTGGCGGGGACGACGGTGCCGAACGACGCCTGCACCGCGTCGTCCCCGTGCATCGTCACCCCGGCCTGCCCGAGCGCGGACAGCAGCCGCGGCAGCGCCGGGAAGTCCCGGTGCACCAGCAGCGTCTCCGCGGAGTTGCAGACGCTGACCCGGTGGGTCTTGGAGTTCAGCACGATCGCCTCGGCCATCGCCGGGTCGGCGGAGGCGTCCACGTACACGTGGCAGTTGCCGACGCCGGTCTCGATCACCGGCACCTTTGCCTCGAGCACCACCCGCTGGATCAGCGACGCGCCGCCGCGCGGGATGACCACGTCGACGAAGCCGCGGGCGGACAGCAGCTCCCCCACCGACGCCCGGTCGGCCGGCAGCAGCTCGATCGAGCCGGCCGGCAGGCCGGCCTTCTCCGCCGCCTCGGTGAGGACGGCGACCAGCGCGGTGTTGGTCCGGAACGCCGACGCCGACCCGCGCAGCAGCACCGCGTTCCCGCTCTTCAGGCACAGCCCGGCGGCGTCCACGGTCACGTTCGGGCGGGCCTCGTACACGATGCCGACCACGCCGAACGGCACCCGCACCTGGCGCAGCTGCAGGCCGTTGGGCAGCCGCGACCCGCGGACGACGTCGCCGACGGGGTCGGGCAGCGCCACCAGCTCGCGCAGGGCGGCGGCCACCCCGGCGACCCGCCCGGCGTCCAGCCGCAGCCGGTCCAGCGTGGAGTCCGGTGTCCCCTCGGCGGCCGCGGCCTCCACGTCGGCCGCGTTGGCGGCCAGGACCTCGTCGGTCCGCTCGACCAGCGCGTCGGCCATCGCGGTCAGCGCCGCGTCCTTGACGTCGGTCGGCAGCGTGCGCAGCACCCGGGAGGCGGCGCGGGCGCGCAGCGCGGCGGCCCCGATCAGCGGCAGGGAGGCGACGTCGGACACGCCCGCGAGGGTAGCGCGCAGCCGACCGCCGCCCGGCGGCTCAGCGCCACGGATCGGTGACCTCGCGCAACCGGGTGAGCGCCTCCCGCAGGTCCTTGGCGACGCCCTCGCCGAGGTGGGCGGTCCACTCCGCCTCGACCTCGGCCTCCACCCGACGCGCCACGGCGACGGCGGCCCGGCCACGCTCGGCGAAGCAGATCAGCCGGGCCCGCCCGTCGGTCGGGTCGGGCACCCGGCGCACGTACCCGGCCTTCTCCAGCTGGTCGACGAGGAAGCCCGCCGTCTGCTTGGTGACCTGCGCCTGCTCGGCCAGGTCGGTGAGGCGGGTGCCGTGCTCGCCGATCCGGGCCGCGACCCGGCCCTGCGCCAGGGTGATGTCGTCGAAGCCGGCCGCCGCGAGGGCCTCCAGGACCCGCGCCTCCATGGCCCGGTGGGGGAAGAAGCAGAGCAGCCCCAGGTTGAGCTCGGCGGTCACGCACACCCCTTGACGATGGTCAGCTTCTCTGACGAGACTGTCAGAACATCTTACCAATTCGTCCGAGGAGCGGTCATGGACGTCGACACCGTCTGGCGCACCATCGACGCCGAGCGCACGAGCCTGGCCGACCTCGTCGAGGACCTCGCGCCGGCCGAGTGGCAGACCCCGTCGCTGTGCGACGCCTGGCGGGTGGGCGACGTCGCGGTGCACCTGACCCAGGCCCACATGGGGATGTGGGACGCCACGGTGGCCGCCGTCCGCGCCCGGGGCAGCTTCGACCGGATGATCCGGGACTCCGCGCTCCGCGCGGCCGGCCTGCCGCGCGAGGAGTGCGCGCGGCGGCTGCGCGCCATGGCGGGCTCGCGGAAGATGGCGCCGTTCCTCACCCCCGCGCAGCCGCTGATCGACGTCCTCGTCCACGGGCAGGACATGGCGATCCCGCTGGGGCGCAGCCGTCCGATGCCGCCGGCGGCGGCCGCCGTCGCGGCCGAGACCGTCTGGCGGCTCAGCTTCCCCTTCCGCGCCCGCCGGAGGCTGGCGGGCTACCGGCTGACCGCGGACGACGCCGACCTCGCGCTCGGGGCCGGCGCCCCGGTGCACGGCCCCGCCGCCGCCGTCCTGCTCCTCGTGACCGGGCGGACGGCGGCGGCCCTGGAGCAGCTCGAGGGCGACGGGGCCCGCGAGCTCGAGGCGGTCGCCGGCCGCCGCGACGGGACGAGGAGGACGACATGACGTACGCAGTGACCACGGACGCCCCCGGACTGCCGGCGGAGGTCTACGACGACGTGCACCGCAGGATGCTCGAGCGGTTCGGGGACTCCCTGGACGGCCTGCTGATGCACCTGGCCCGGCAGACCGCCGACGGCATGCAGGTGATCGAGGTGTGGCGGTCGCAGGAGGACTACGAGCGCGCCGGCCGCGAGATCGTCGGGCCGGTGGTGGCCGAGGTCCTGGCCGGAGCCCAGCCGCCGGAGGTCGTCGTCACCCCGTTCGAGGTCCGCGGGCTGGTCCTCCCGGCCGCCGGGGTCACCGTCTGACGGGGCTCAGTTCAGGTTCCGCGTGCCGGGCGGGAGGACGCCGCCGGCGACGATCGCGGCGGTGGCGTCCTGCAGCGCGGTCAGGGCCACACGCTGGGTGAACGGTCCGGTGGAGACCCGGGCGACCCCCAGCTCCTGCATCTCGGCGGCGGGCAGCGAGGCGCCGGGCACGCTGATCAGCGACAGCCGCCCCCGGCCCAGGCCCTCCACGACCGCGGCGATCTCCTCGTGGGCGACCAGCCCCGGCACGAACACCACCGGGGCGCCGGCCTCCAGGTAGGCCCGGCCGCGGCGGACGGCCTCGGCGACCAGCGCGCCGCGGTCGGCGTCCCGCGGGGCGCGCAGGAACGCGTCGGTGCGGGCGTTGAGCACGAAGTCGATCCCGGCGTCGCGGCCGGCGCGCAGCACCGCCTCGACGGCGGCCACGGCCTCGTCGAGCGGCCGCATCTGGTCCTCGAGGTTGCCCCCGACCGCGCCCGCGGCGATCGCGCGGCGGGCCGTCTCCCCCGGGTCGCCGTAGCCGGCCTCCATGTCCATGCTGACCGGCAGGTCGACCGCCGAGGTGATCAGCTCGAGCATGTCCAGGTGCAGGGCCAGCGGGATGTTCTCGCCGTCCTCGTAGCCGAAGGTGGCGGCGATGCTGTGGCTGGCGGTGGCCAGGGCGCGCACGCCCGCGGTGGCGGCGACCACCCGGGCGGAGACGACGTCCCACACGTTGGCCAGGACGAGGATCTCCGGCGCGGTGTGCAGCTCGAGCAGCGTGCGGGCGCGGGTGGCGAGATCGGTCACCCGGGCCACGCTAGCGAGCGGCGCTACCGGGCGTTGAGCGCGCGGAGGGCGGCCTTGCGGGCGTCGCCGGTCAGCCGGTCGAGGAAGACCTTGCCGTCCAGGTGGTCGACCTCGTGCTGCAGGCAGCGCGCCATCAGGCCGCTGCCGGGCACCCGCACCGGCTCGCCGTGCACGTCGAAGCCCTCGACGACGGCGTGCATCGCCCGCACCGTCGGCGCCCAGATGCCGGGGACCGACAGGCAGCCCTCGTCGCCGTCCTGGGTCTCCTCCGACACCTCGACCAGCCGCGGGTTCACCACGTGGCCGATCACGCCGTCGATGTTGTAGCTGAACACCCGGGCGCTCACGCCGATCTGCGGCGCGGCCAGCCCGGCGCGGCCGGGGTGGTCCACGGTCTCCTCGAGGTCGCGGACGAGGGCGGCGAGCTCGCGGTCGAAGGCGCGCACCTCGTCGGACGGGGTGCGCAGCACCGGGTCACCGAGTTCGCGGATCGGGCGGATCGTCACGCGGTGCAGTCTCTCAGGCCGGCGCGACCGGCCTCGGGGCCCGGGGCCCGACCAGCACCATCTCGTCGCGGTGCACGACCTCGCGCCGGTACTCGGGGTCGAGCTCGCTGGTCTTGCGGCCGAACAGCGCCGGCAGCTCCCGGGCGTCGTAGGCGACCAGGCCCCGCGCGACGACGGCGCCGTCCGGTCCGACCAGCTCGACCGGGTCGTCGGCGAGGAAGTCCCCGGTCAGTCCCGTGATGCCGGCGGCCAGCAGGGACGCGTGCCGCTCGCGGACCGCCCGCACCGCGCCCTCGTCGAGGACCAGCCGGCCGCGGGGCCGGCTGGCGTAGCGCAGCCAGAACTGGCGGGCCGACGGCCGGCGGCCCGACGGCAGGAACAGCGTGCCCACCCGCTCCCCGGCCAGCGCGGCCGCGGCCTGCAGGGTGGAGGTGACGACGACCGGGACGCCGGCGCGCGCGGCGATCAGCGCGGCCTCCACCTTGGTCGCCATGCCGCCGGTGCCCACGCCGTTGCGCGACGCGGAGCCGAGGGTCACCGCGGCCAGGTCGGCGGGGTCGGTGACCGTGTCGATGAGCTGCGCGGGGCCGGTGCGCGGGTCGCCGTCGTAGACGCCGTCGACGTCGGAGAGCAGCAGCAGCGCGTCGGCCTGGGCGACGTGGGCGACCAGCGCGGCCAGCCGGTCGTTGTCGCCGAAGCGGATCTCCTCGGTGGCCACCGTGTCGTTCTCGTTGACGATCGGCAGCACGCCGAGGGTGAGCAGCCGGTCGACGGTGCGGTGGGCGTTGCGGTAGTGGCTGCGCCGGGTCAGGTCGTCGGCGGTCAGCAGCACCTGGCCCACGGTCACGCCGTGCCGGCCGAAGGCGTCGGCGTAGGTCTGCACCAGCCGCAGCTGCCCGACGCTGGCCGCCGCCTGCGCGGTGGCCAGGTCGCGGGGCCGGCCCTCCACGCCCAGCGGCGCCAGCCCGGCGGCGATCGCGCCGGAGGAGACGAGCACGACCTCGCGGCCGGCGGCCCGGACGGCGCCCAGCACGTCGACCAGCGCGGAGAGCTTGGCCGCGTCCAGCCCGCCGGGCAGCGTGGTCAGCGAGGAGGAGCCGACCTTGACCACGACCCGGCGGGCGCCGGCGATCTGCGCGCGCGCCGTCATGCGTCGTCCTCGGGCAGGTCGTCGTCCGACCACGTCTCGGTGAGCTCGTACGGCACCCGGCGGGCCTTCTTCGCGGCCAGCCGCTCGGCGGCGCGGACGCGGTGCGGCGCGTCGATGCGCGCGTCGGTGCCCCGGCCACCGAGGCCGGCGGTCTCCTCGACGGTCAGCGTGCCGGCGGGCAGGGTCGGCACGAAGTCGAAGGTGACGTCGCCGATGGTGACCGCGTCGCCCTCGACCGCGCCGGCCTCGGCGAGCGCGTCCTCCACGCCCAGCCGGTTGAGCCGGTCGGCCAGGAAGCCGACGGCCTCGTCGTTGGTGAAGTCGGTCTGGCGCACCCAGCGCTCGGGCTTGACGCCGCGCACCACGAACCCGTCCTCGTCGTCGCGCTCGACGGTGAAGCCGGAGTCGTCCACGGCCCGCGGTGCGATCGTCACCCGCACCGGCTCGGGGGCGGGCAGGGAGGCGCGGTGCTGCTCGACGGCGGCGGCCAGGGCGTAGCCGAGCTCGGGCAGCCCCTCGCCGGTGGCGGCGCTGACCGGGAAGACCTGCAGCCCGCGCTCCTCCAGGGTCGCCCGGACGAGGTCGACCAGCTCCCGGGCGTCCGGGACGTCGATCTTGTTCAGGACGGCGATCCGCAGCCGGCCCACCAGGTCGAGCTCCTCGCCGCTGTACTCCGCGAGCTCGTGCTCGAGCGCCTCGATGTCGCTCTCGGGGTCCCGGCCGGGCTCCAGCGTGGCCATGTCGACGACGTGGACCAGCACGGCGCAGCGCTCGATGTGCCGGAGGAACTCCAGGCCCAGGCCCTTGCCGGCCGAGGCGCCGGGGATGAGCCCGGGGACGTCGGCCATGGTGAACGCGACGTCGCCGGCGCGGACGACGCCCAGGTTCGGCACCAGCGTGGTGAACGGGTAGTCGGCGATCTTCGGCCGCGCCGCGGACATGGCCGCGATCAACGAGGACTTGCCGGCGGAGGGGAACCCGACCAGGCCGACGTCGGCGATGCTCTTGAGCTCGATGACGGCGTCGAAGGCCTCGCCCGGCTCGCCGAGCAGCGCGAAGCCGGGCGCCTTGCGGCGGGCATTGGCCAGCGCGGCGTTGCCGAGCCCGCCCTTGCCGCCCTGCGCCAGGACGACGCGGGTGCCGGCGCCGACCAGGTCGGCGATCACCCGGCCGTCGGGGGTGCTGACGACGCTGCCGGCCGGGACGCGCAGCACGCGGTCCTCGCCGCGGGCGCCGTGCCGGTTGCTGCCCTCGCCCGGGCGGCCGTTGCCGGCCTTCTGGTGCGGCCGGTGGTGGAAGTCCAGCAGCGTGTGCACGTTGGGGTCGACCTCGAGGACGACGTCGCCCCCGTTGCCGCCGTTGCCGCCGTCCGGGCCGCCCAGCGGCTTGAACTTCTCCCGGTGGATCGACGCCACGCCGTGCCCGCCGTTGCCGGCGGCGACGTGGACGACCACGCGGTCGACGAAAGCGGCCATGTCCGCGCCGCCTCCCCTATCTGCCTGTCAAGCGCCACGAGCGCACGGGCCGACCGGCCCGTGCGCTCGTGAGCGGAGAACTGTCGACTCAGGCCGCTGATCAGGCTTCGGTGGCCGTGATCGACACGGTCTTGCGCCCGCGCCGCGTGCCGAAGGTCACGGCGCCCGGCTCGAGGGCGAACAGCGTGTCGTCGCCGCCGCGGCCGACGCCCAGGCCCGGGTGGAAGTGGGTGCCGCGCTGGCGGACGATGATCTCGCCGGCCTTGACGACCTGGCCACCGAAGCGCTTCACGCCGAGGCGCTGGGCGTTCGAGTCGCGGCCGTTGCGGGAGGACGAGGCGCCCTTCTTGTGTGCCATGTCGTCGTCAGCCCTTCGTGATGTCGCGGACGACCACGTCGGTCAGCGGCTGACGGTGCCCCTGGCGCTTGTGGTAGCCGGTCTTGTTCTTGAACTTGTGGATGCGGATCTTCGGGCCCTTGCCGTGGCCGACGATCTCGCCGGTCACCGTGACGCCGGCCAGCGCGGCCGCGTCGGTGGTGACGGTGTCGCCGTCGACGAGCAGGACCGCGGGCAGCGTGACCTGGTCGCCCGCCTCACCGGCCAGGCGGTTGACCGTGAACCGGTCGCCCACGGCCACCTTGTGCTGCCGGCCACCGGCCTTGACGACTGCGTACACCACTGACTCCTCGATCGCGTGCTCGTGTCTGTCCTGGGCGCACCTCCGCGGGGGACGCGGGGTGCGGGACGGGCTGCGCGCCTCGTGGGCGGCACCGGATCGGCGCGCCACCCATGGCGTTGCAACCCGACCAGCGTACCCGAGCCGCCGGGACGGGGTCGAACGCGCCCCGGCGACTCGGACCGGCTAGGAGGCCGGGGGTCCGGCCGGTCGGCTGGCGGCCCGGCGGCGGCGCGGGCGGCCACCGGCGATCACCGCGGGCGCGACGGGCTCGTCGGGGCCGGCGCCGGGCGGGACGTCGTCCTCGTCGGGCTCGTCCTCCGGCGTCGCGGCCGGGCCGTCCTCCGGCGTCGCGGCCGGGCCGTCCCCCGCCGGCGCGGCCGGGCCGTCCCCCGCCGGAGCGGCCGGCGGCGGACCGTCGGGCGCCTGGGCGGCGGCGTCCTGACCGTCCGGGGACACGGCCACGACCGGTGCCCCGATCGCGGTGGGCACCTGCACGGTGTCGTCGTCCGCGGCCGCCTCGGTGACGGGGGCGGCGACGGCGGGCTCCGTCGGCTCCTCGGCGGGCGCCTCGGTCGGCGCCTCGGTGGGGACCTCGGCGGGGACCTCTCCGGCGGCCTCGCCGGCGGCGGGCGCCTCGGCGTCCTCCGGACCGGCACCGGCGAGCACCGCGGCGTCCTCGGCGGCGCGCTCCTCGCCGGCCTGCCCCCGGTTGCGCCGGCCGCGGTTGCGGCGGCCGCCCGAGCGGGCCTCGCCGCCCTCGGCGGCGGGCTCCCCCGCCGGCTCCGCGAGGGTCTCCGCGGTCGCCTCGGCGGACTCCCGGCGCTCGGCGCGGGTGTCCGGCCGGGCCTCCGAGCGGTCCTGGCCCCGGTTCTGCTCGCGCCGGCCGCCCCCGGAGCCGCTGCCGGAGCCGTTCCCGCCGCCGTTGCCGCTGCGGCGCTTCTCGTCGACCGGGTCGGTGTGCACGAGGACGCCGCGGCCCCGGCAGTGCTCGCACGGCTCGGAGAAGACCTCGAGCAGGCCCTGCCCGACGCGCTTGCGGGTCATCTGCACGAGACCCAGCGAGGTCACCTCGGCGACCTGGTGCTTGGTCCGGTCGCGGCCCAGGCACTCGGTGAGCCGGCGCAGCACCAGGTCGCGGTTGCTCTCCAGGACCATGTCGATGAAGTCGATGACGATGATCCCGCCGATGTCGCGCAGCCGGAGCTGGCGGACGATCTCCTCGGCCGCCTCCATGTTGTTGCGCGTCACCGTCTGCTCGAGGTTGCCGCCCGAGCCGGTGAACTTGCCGGTGTTGACGTCGACGACGGTCATCGCCTCGGTGCGGTCGATGACCAGCGAGCCGCCCGAGGGCAGCCACACCTTGCGGTCCAGCGCCTTGGTCAGCTGCTCGTCGATGCGCTTGTCCCGGAAGACGTCGCCCTCGCCGGTGTAGCGGGACAGCCGGCCGACCAGCTCCGGGGAGACGTGCGCGACGTAGGCCTCGACGGTGTCCCAGGCGTCGTCGCCCTGGACGACCAGCGAGGTGAAGTCCTCGTTGAAGACGTCGCGGATGACCCGGATGGCCAGGTCGGGCTCCCCGTACAGCAGCGTGGGCGCGTTCGAGGAGGTCTCGGCCTTCTTCTGGATGACGTCCCACTGCGCCTGCAGGCGGGCGACGTCGCGGGTGAGCTCCTCCTCCGAGGCGCCCTCCGCGGCGGTCCGGATGATCACGCCGGCGTCGTCGGGGACGATCTTCTTGAGGATGTCCTTGAGCCGCTGCCGCTCGGTGTCGGGCAGCTTGCGGCTGATCCCGGTCATCGAGCCGCCGGGCACGTAGACCAGGAAGCGCCCGGGCAGGTTGATCTGCTGGGTCAGGCGCGCGCCCTTGTGCCCGATCGGGTCCTTGGTGACCTGCACCAGCACCTTGTCACCGGACTTCAGGGCCTGCTCGATGGAGCGCTGCTTGCCGGACAGGCCGGCGGCGTCCCAGTTGACCTCGCCGGCGTAGAGGACGGCGTTGCGGCCCTTGCCGATGTCGACGAACGCCGCCTCCATGCTGGGCAGCACGTTCTGCACCCGGCCGAGGTAGACGTTGCCCGCGAACGAGGTGGCCGAGGCCTGGGTGACGTAGTGCTCGACGAGGACGTCGTCCTCGAGGACGGCGATCTGGGTCCGCTCGCCGCGCTGGCGGATGACCATCGCGCGGTCGACGGCCTCGCGGCGGGCGAGGAACTCGGCCTCGGTGAGGATCGGCACCCGCCGGCGGCCGCTGTCGCGCCCGTCTCGGCGGCGCTGCCGCTTGGCCTCCAGCCGGGTGGAGCCGGTGACGCCCTTGACGTCGTCGTCGCTGGTGGTGCGCCCGTCCCGGCCGGCCCGCTCCGGGCGGTCGGCGTCCGTGCTCGCCTCGGCGCCGGACTCCCCGCCGCCCCGGCGGCGCCGCCGGCGACGGCGACGGGTGCTCGACCCGGTCTCGCCCTCGTCGCCGCCTTCGTCGCCCTCGCCCTCGTCGCCGTCCTCGGCGTCGTCGGACTCGTCGGTGTCCTCGTCGTCGGCCTCGTCGGCGGCGCCGTCGCGGGGCTCCTCGCGGCGCGGCTCGTCGGCCTCGCCGTCCTCGACGGAGTCGTCGGCCTCGTCGGCGTCCTCGCCGCTGCGGCCCCGGCCGCGGCCGCGGCGGCCGCGGCGGCGCCGGCGGCTGCCGCCGGTCTCGTCGCGGTCCTCGCGGTCGTCGGTGTCGGGCTCGTCGCCGTCCTCGGCGCCGTCGGTGTCCTCGGTGTCGACCGCCGCGTCGGCCGCGGCCTCGGCGGCGCCGTCCCCGCCGCCGCGCCGCCGCGAGCGGCTCCGGCGGGAGCGGGGCGCGGGGGTCTCGTCGTCCTCGTCGGGAGCCGGGGCGCCGGTGTCCTCGGGCTCCTCCGGCGACTCGGCCAGCGGGCGGCGGCTGCGCCGCCGCGGGGCCGGGGCCTCGGCCTCGGCCGGGGCCACGAAGCTGATGAACGCGGGCACGGCCGGCGGGGCGGCCGGAGCGGCCGGGGCCGGCGCGTAGTCGCCGGGGTCGGCCGGCGCCGCCGGGCGGGTGGCCCGCCGGCGCGGCCGCGCGATCACCGCGGTGGGCTCCGGCGAGCTGAACTGGGCGCCGAACCGGGAGAACGGCTCCTCGGGCTCCGCCTCGGCGGCCGGGTCCTCCGGCGCGGGCTCGGGCTCGGCGCCCGGGGCCTCGGGTTCCTCGGCGGCGGGCTCCTCGGGCTCGGGCTCCCCGGCGTCGGGCTCCTCGGCCGGCAGCTCGGCGGCGCCGGGGGCGACCGCCGCGACGGCGTCGTCCTCGTCGCCGGCGAGCCCGGCCACCGGCTCGGCGGCCTGGGCCTGCACGCCCGGGTCGGCGCCGTGCGGCGCCTCCCCCGCACCGGCGGCGGTGTCCCCGGCGCCGGCCTCCTCGTTCGTCGTCGCGGTCGTGTCGTCGTCGTGGTCGGCCACCGAGGGCTCGCCTCCTGTGTGGTGCCCCCGGGCGCCGATCGCTACGGCGGCCGCGCAGGGGCACGGGTTGGGCGGGTCGGACGTCCCCACGGGTCTGACGCGGATCGCCCGTCCTGCGAAGTCTGTGGACGGCTCCCGCGCGACGGTTGCCGCGACGGGGAGCCGGTGGTGCGGTGGTACCGGGTGGTGCGGGTACTGGTCGTGCTGGCTCTCGGTGCGTCACGCCTGGCAGCCGTGTCGCGCGACGGCGCGGGCGCTCCGCGACTCAGACGGTCGCGCGCTCCCCCTGGCAGCGGGTTCGCGCGAGCCGGTCGGGCCCGAGCGGATCGGCCACGTTCCCGGTGTCGTCGAGCCGGCCCTGCGCCTCACGCACGGCCCGGGGGGGCGACGGCGGGCGCAGGTCGGCGACGGCAGCCAGGGCGGCCACCACGTCGTCTGGTCGAACGGCGGGCGTCACCTGCCGGACGACCACGGTCAGTATGGCACAGCCCGCCTCGCCGGCCGCCGTCGCCGCGGCCACGGCGGCGCGTGCGTCGACGTCGCGCAGGCCGTTCTTGGTGCGCCGCGCGACCTCGACGACGTCACGGGCCAGGAACGCCGCCACGGCGCTCGCCAGCTCGGCCGGCTCGACACCGGGCAGCTCCAGCCGCCACACGGCCGCGTCGATCCGGTCGGCCAGCGAGCCGGTCCCCGCCCCCGCCTCGACGCACTCCACGACGTCGATCCCCGGGGGCAGCGCGGCGTCCAGCGCCGCCCGCACCTCCTCGGGATCGCGCGCCTCGGCCAGCCCGATCTCGACGTACTCGGCCTCGCTGGCCGCGCCGGTCGGCGCCGCGCCCACGTAGCTGATCTTGGGGTGCGGGCTGAAGCCGGCGGAGAACGCCATCGGCACCGCGGCCCGGCGCAGCGCCCGCTCCAGGGCGCGGGCCAGGTCGCGGTGCGAGGCGAAGCGCAGCGGCCCGCGCTTGGTGTAGCGCAGCCGCAGCTTCTGCACCGTGGGCGGCGGGGGCGGCCCGTCCGGCTGGCGGGCCACCCTCAGCGACCCACGACGGTCAGCGGCAGCAGGCTGCGCCCGGTCGGCCCGATCTGGATCTCGGTGCCGTTGGTCGGGCAGACGCCGCAGTCGTAGCAGGGGGTCCAGCGGCAGTCGCTGACCTCCTGCTCGGCCAACGCCTCCTGCCAGTCCTCCCAGAGCCACTCCTTGTCCAGCCCGGAGTCCAGGTGGTCCCAGGGCAGCACCTCGGCCTCGCCGCGCTCGCGGGTGGTGAACCAGTCCAGGTCGACGCCGAACGGGGCGAGCTCCGCCGCCGCGGCCGCCGTCCACCGGTCGTAGGAGAAGTGCTCGCTCCAGCCGTCGAACCGCCCGCCGTCGCGCCACACCCGCTCGATGACCCGGCCGACCCGGCGGTCGCCGCGGGAGAGCAGCCCCTCGATCACGCCGGGCTTGCCGTCGTGGTAGCGCATGCCGATCGACCGGCCGATCCGCCGGTCGGCGTTGATCGCCTGGCGGAGCACCCTCAACCGGTGGTCGATGGTCTCGGCGCTGGCCTGGCCGGCCCACTGGAACGGCGTGTGCGGCTTGGGCACGAACCCGCCGATGGAGACGGTGCAGCGGATGTCCTTGCGGCCGCTGGCCTCCCGGCCGGCCCGGATCACCTCGGCGGCGAGCTCGGCGATCTCCAGCACGTCCTCGTCGGTCTCCGTGGGGAGCCCGCACATGAAGTAGAGCTTCACCTGCGTCCAGCCGTTGGCGTACGCGGTGGTGACGGTGCGGACGAGGTCCTCCTTGGACACCGTCTTGTTGATCACCCGCCGGATCCGCTCGCTGCCGCCCTCGGGGGCGAAGGTGAGGCCGCTGCGCCGGCCGTTGCGGGACAGCTCGTTGGCCAGCGTGACGTTGAAGGCGTCGACGCGGGTGCTGGGCAGCGACAGGCCGGTGTTGGTGCCCTCGTAGCGGTCGGCGAGCTCGGTGGCGAGCTGGCCGATCTCCGAGTGGTCGGCGCTGGACAGCGACAGCAGCCCGACCTCCTGGTAGCCGGTGGCGCGCAGCCCCTGGTCGACCATCGAGCCGATGCCGGTGATCGTCCGCTCGCGCACCGGGCGGGTGATCATCCCGGCCTGGCAGAAGCGGCAGCCGCGGGTGCAGCCGCGGAAGATCTCCACGCTCATCCGCTCGTGCACGCTCTCGGCGAGCGGCACCAGCGGGGTCTTCGGGTAGGGCCACTCGTCGAGGTCCATGACGGTGCGCTTGCCGACCCGCGCCGGGACGTCGTCCCGGGTGCGGGCGACCGACGCGATCGCGCCGTCGGGGCCGTAGGAGACGGCGTAGAAGCGGGGCACGTAGACGCCCTCGACGCGGGCGAGGCGGGCCAGCAGCTCGACCCGGCCGCCGGGGCGGCCCTGCTCCTTCCACGCCTTCACGACGTCGGTGATGTCGCCGACGACCTGCTCGCCGTCGCCGAGGACGGCGCAGTCGACGAAGTCGGCGATCGGCTCGGGGTTGAACGCGGCGTGCCCGCCGGCGACGACGACGGGGTGGGTCTCGTCCCGGTCGCGGGCGTGCAGCGGGACGCCGGCGAGGTCGAGCGCCTCGAGCAGGTTCGTGTAGCCCAACTCGGTGGCGAAGCTGACGCCGAGCAGGTCGAAGTCGGCGACCGCGCGGTGGCTGTCGACGGTGAACTGGCCGACGCCGTGCTCGCGCATCAGGGCGGCGAGGTCGGGCCAGACGGCGTAGGTGCGCTCGGCCAGGGCGTCGGGGCGCTCGTTGAGCACCTCGTACAGGATCATCAGGCCCTGGTTGGGCAGCCCCACCTCGTAGGCGTCGGGGTACATCAGCGCCCAGTGGACGGCGACGTCGTCCCAGGGCTTGACCTGGGCGTTGAGCTCACCGCCGACGTACTGGATGGGCTTCTGGACCTGGGCCAGCAGGGGCTCCAGGCGGGGGTACAGCGTCTTCCCAGTCATGACCCGTCCAGGGTAGACGGGGCACCCAAGCCCCCTCCCCTCGGCGAGATCTGCACAGTCGTCGGCCTCAGCAGCTGATGGTGACGAGTGTGCAGATCTCGCCGAGGACGGGGGCGGACGGGGTCAGCGGACGAGCTGCTTGTCGCCGGGCAGCCGCAGCCGGGGCAGGCCGAGCACGTGCTGGGCGATGATGTTCTTGAAGACGTCGGTCGTGCCGCCGTAGGTCGCCGTCCCCTGCGCGAACCGGTGCTGGGCCTCGATGACGCCGTCCTCGATCGCCCCCTCGCCGCCGTGCGCGACCAGCGCCTCCGGCCCGACCAGGTCGACGAGCTCGGCGACGCCGTCGATGAACGACAGCGAGGCCTTGACCCGGCCCATCGGGTCGGGGGTGACGATCGCCGCCTCCGTCTGCACGAGCAGCCGGCCGAACCGGTCGAGGAACGCCGGGTCCTCGGCCACGGGGGTGCCGTCGGGCCGGCGGGCCTGCCGGGCCCAGCGGGCGGCGGCGTCCAGGGCCCGCTCGAAGGCGCGCGTGTACCCGCGGCCCATCGAGACGTCGGACAGCCCGTCGCCGCGGCCGGCGCCGTGCTCCTCGTCGAGCGGGCCGCGCAGCACCGCCCACCCGCCGTCCACCGGACCCAGCCGGTAGCGGTCGGAGACGTGCACGTCGGTGTAGAAGACGGCGTTCGTGCGCTCGCCGCCGTAGGTGCGGATCGCCTGGATCTCCACGCCCGGGGAGTGCAGCGGCACGAGGAACATCGTCAGGCCCTTGTGCTTGGGCGCCTCGGGGTCGGTGCGGGTGATCAGGAACGCGTACTGGCAGTTGTGCGCCCCGGTGGTCCACAGCTTGGAGCCGTTGAGCACCCACTCGTCGCCGTCCCGGACCGCCCGCAGGGTCGTGCCGGCGATGTCCGAGCCGCCCTCGGGGTCGCTGTAGCCCAGGCAGAACCGCACCCGCCCCGCGGCGACCTCCGGCCGCAGCTCGGCGACCAGCGCCGGGTCGCCGTGCTGCTCGACCGACGGCCACACGCCCGCCGTGGTCCCGGACGTCACGAACGGCACCCGGTGCCGGGCCAACTCGAGGGAGAGGATCCGCTCCTCGACCCGACCGAGCCCGGCGCCGCCGTGCTCGACCGGCCAGGAGGGGAACAGCCAGCCCCGCTCCCCCAGCGCCAGGTGCACGTCCTCGTCGAAGCCGTCGCCGGTGCGCCGCTCCCGCTCGTGCACCTCCTCGGTGACGATCGCGTCGAGGACGGCGCGGACCTCCGCCTGGAAGCGCTGCTGCTCCGGCGTCAGCTCGAGGGGCGCGAAGTCCACCTCAGCGCACCCACTGCTTGCTGCCGGGCAGGGTGAGCCGCGGCAGGCCGAGGACGTGCTGGGCGATCATGCCCTTGAAGACCTCGGTCGTCCCGCCGTACGTGGCGGTGCCCTGCGCGAACCGGTGCGCCTCCTCGATGACGCCGTCCTCGATCGCGCCGTCGGCGCCGTGGGCGAGCAGCGCCTCCGGGCCGACCAGGTCGATGAGCTGCGCGATGCCGTCGATGTAGGCCAGCGACCCCTTGTTGCGGCCCATCAGGCCGGGGGTCACGTGGCTGGCCTCGGTCTCCACGACCAGCCGGCCGAGCGCGTCGAGGAAGGCCGGGTCGTCGGCGACGAGCGTCCCGTCGGGGCGGGTGGTCCGCTTGGCCCAGCGGGCGGCGGCGTCGATGGCCCGCTCGAAGAAGCGCGTGTAGCCGACCCCCTGGGCGATGTCGGCCAGGCCGTCGTCCGGGCGGCCGGCGCCGTGCTCGGCCGACAGCGGCCCCTGCAGCGTCGCCCAGCCCGCGTTGACGTCGCCCATCCGGTACAGGTCGGAGACGTGCACGTCGGTGTAGTAGACGGCGTTGGTGCGCTCGCCGCCGTAGGTGCGGATCGCCTGGATCTCCACGCCCGGGGAGTCCAGCGGCACGAGGAACATCGTCAGGCCCTTGTGCTTGGGCGCCTCGGGGTCGGTGCGGGTGATCAGGAACGCGTACTGGCAGTTGTGCGCCCCGGTGGTCCACAGCTTGGAGCCGTTGAGCACCCACTCGTCGCCGTCCCGGACCGCCCGCAGGGTCGCCCCGGCGATGTCCGAGCCACCCTCGGGATCGCTGTAGCCCAGGCAGAACCGCACCCGCCCCGCGGCCACCTCCGGCTTGAGCCGCGCCGCCAGCTCCGGGTCGGCGGACAGCTCGACGGCGGCCCACACCAGGCCGGTCGTGCTGTGGGTGACGTAGGGGACCCGGCGGCGGGCGATCTCCAGGGCGAGGATCCGCTGGCAGACGCGGTCCAGGCCGGCGCCACCCTCCTCCACCGGCCAGGCGGGGAAGAGCCAGCCCCGCTCGCCCAGCGCGAGGTGCACCCCCTCGTGGAAGCCGTCGCCGGTGACGCGCTCGTGCTCGTGCACCTCCTCGGTGACGATCTCGTCGAGGAAGGTGCGCACCTCCTTCTGGAACTGCTCCTGCTCGGGCGTCAGCTCGACGGTGCCGAAGTCCATGTCGTCGTCCCCTCTCAGACCGCGGCCAGCAGGGCGGCGGCGACGGCGCGGCGGTCCTGGCCGGGGTCTCCCCCGAGGACGCTCCAGCCCTTCGCGCGCAGGAAGAACAGGCTGATGTCGGCCTCGATCGTGAAGCCGAGACCGCCCTGGACGTGGGCGCCGATCCAGGCGGCCTCGGTGGCGGCGTGCGCGGCGTGCACGAAGGCCGCCAGCGGCAGCTCCGGCCGGGTCTGCGGCTCGTGGGTGGCGTACCAGGCGGCCTTGAGCACCAGGTTGCGGGCGCCGGCGATCTCGGTGACGACGTCGGCCAGCGGGAAGGCGACGCCCTGCAGCGCGCCGATGGCCACCCCCAGGGTGCGCCGGGTCTTGGCGAACTCGACGCCCAGGTGCAGCGCCGAGTCGGCGATGCCGACGAGCGCGGCGGCGGTGAGCAGCTTCCACTCGGCGACGGCGGCCCGGAACAGCGCCTCGGCCTCGGGGCCGGTCGCCAGCACGGTGCGCTCGCCGGCCGCGGGGTCGAACCAGGCCAGCGGCGTGGAGCCCTGGTTGGGCACGTGCGCGGCGGGCTCGGCGAGGGTGTGCAGGGCCAGGCCGTCGACCGACCAGGCCAGCACGTCGCGGGAGATCGCCGCGTCGGGCACGAGCTGCCGGTTGCCGCCGACGACGGGCTGCAGGGCGAGGGTGACGACCCGCTCGCCCTCGGCCGCCGCGGTCAGCAGCTCGCCGGCCCCCCCGGCGCGGGCGAGCAGCCGCGAGGCGACGACGTGCGAGACCAGCGGGACCGGCGCGACGACCTTGCCCAGCTCCTCGGCGACCAGCACGACATCGACGAGCGTCGCGTCGTCGCCGCCGACCGCCTCGGGCAGCGCCATCGAGGTCGCGCCCATGGCGACCAGCCGCTGCCACAGGTCGGCGTCGAAGCCGAGCGGCTCCGCGTCGCGCACCAGCGAGGAGGGGACCTCCTTGGTGAAGAAGTCGCCGAACCCCTCGCGCACCGCCTGCTGGTCCTCGTTCAGGCGGAAGTCCTGGCGCCGCAGCTCGAATCGTTCCATGTCTGTAAATGCATCACACGAGCGGCGCGGCGGACAAGAGTCCCGCGGCGGGTCGCGCGAACGACGAGGGCCCGCGTCCCGCCGGGCGGCGGGGCGCGGGCCCTCGGGGACGGTCGGGGGCTACAGGCCGGGGAAGAAGAGCGCGACCTCGCGCGCGGCCGACTCCGGGGAGTCCGAACCGTGCACGATGTTGCTCTGCACCTCGAGGGCGAAGTCGCCGCGGATGGTGCCCGGCGCGGCCTTGACCGGGTCCGTCGCGCCGGCCAGCGCGCGGAACGCCTCGATGGCCCGCGGCCCCTCGACGACCAGGGCCAGCAGCGGGCCGCCGGTGATGAACTCGACCAGCGAGGGGAAGAAGGGCCGCTCGCGGTGCTCGCCGTAGTGCTCCTCGGCGGTCTCCCGGGACAGCGTGCGCAGCTCGGCGGCGACCAGGCGCAGGCCCTTGGCCTCCAGGCGGCTGATCACCTCGCCGACCAGGCCGCGGGCGACGCCGTCGGGCTTGACGAGGACGAGGGTGCGTTCGGTCACGGAGCGGGAGCCTAGCGGGGCGCCCCCCACCGGCCCGGACGACGGCCGCCGGCACCGCCGGGGCCGTGCACATCGACGACGAGCTCGTCGCGCCGGCGAGCGAGGGCGCGGTCACCTCTTCCCGCTACGGTCGGGCCCGCCGCCGTCCGGTGGCGCCCGACGCACGTCCCGCCCCGGCCTCACGGAGGGAACCCCGCGTGCCCGTCGACCTCGCGCTCACCACCGACTCCCGCTGGACCGACGACACCGCGGACCTCGCGGCCGCCGCCGGGAAGGCCGGGTTCGCCGGGATCGGGCTGCCGCCCGACCGCGTGCTGGCCCCCGGGGTCCCGGACGCCCTGGCGGCCGCCGGGGTCCGCTGCACGGAGCTGATGGCGCTCATGGTGTCCCGCAACGCGGAGCGCACGCTGGCCTCCGCCCGGCGCCTGGCCGAGGCCGCGGCCGCGGTGGGCGCCCCCTGGGTGCTCACCGTCCCGGCCGCGCCGCCGTCGGCCGAGGCCGCGGCGCTGCTGGGGAGGTGCGCCGACGTCGTCGCCGAGGCCGGGGCCCGGCTGGCGATCGAGTTCAGCCCGCTGGGCGTCGTCACCTCGATCGCCGCGGCCCGCGAGCTCGCCGCCGCGGGCGACCCCGGGCGCACCGCCGTCATGATCGACACCTGGCACTTCTCCCGCGGCGACAGCACCTGGGCGCAGCTGGAGCGGATCCCGCTCGAGGAGATCGCCTACCTGCAGTTCAGTGACGCCCCGGAACCGGTCGGCGACGACGGATTCGCCGAGACGATGGACCGCCGCGCCTGGCCCGGCGAGGGCACCTTCGAGCTCGAGCGGTTCGCGGCCACGCTGCTCGACCGCGGCTGGGCCGGGACGGTGAGCGTCGAGGTGCTCAACGCCGAATACGCCCGGCTGCCGGTGGCCGAGTTCGCGCGCGCCGCCCACGACACCACCGCCCGGTACTGGAGCTGAGGACCCATGCTGTTCGGAGTGCACCTGGGCTCGGTCAACCCCGGGCTCTGGACCGCCGTCGCCGAGGAGGCCGACCGGCTGGGCTTCGAGTCGGTGTGGGTGCCCGAGCACCTGGTCATCCCCGTCGGCTCCACCGGCAGCCCGCACGCCGGCGCCGAGCACCCGCCGATCCCGGCCACGGTGCCGGTGTTCGACGCGATGGGCGTGCTGTGCCACCTGGCCGCCCGCACCGAGCGGATCCGGCTCGGCACGAACGTCTACAACATCGGCCTGCGGCACCCGTTCGTCACCGCCCGCGCGGCGGCGACCGTGGACGTGCTCTCCGGCGGCCGGCTGGCCTTCGGCATCGGGGCCAGCTGGCTGCGCGAGGAGTGGGAGGCCGTCGGCCTGGACTTCGACCGCCGCGGTCCCCGCGTCGACGAGGCCATCGCGGTGTGCCGCCGGCTGTGGAGCGAGGACGTCGTCGAGCACTCCGGCGAGTTCTTCTCCTTCCCGCCGGTCGCCTTCGAGCCCAAGCCGGTGCAGCGGCCCGGCCCGGCGCTGCACATCGGCGGGGACGGCGCCGCGGCGCTGCGCCGGGCGGCGACCGTGGGCACCGGGTGGATGCCGATGAACCACGCCCTCGCCGACCTGCCCGCCTCGCTCGCCCGGCTGACCGAGCTGGCCGACCGCGCCGGCCGGGAGACCCCCGTGGAGGTCACCCTCAACGGCGACCCGGCCACGCCCGCGGACGTCGAGCCCTACGCGGCGGCGGGCGGAACCCGGCTGATCGTGCGGCCGTGGCGGCGCTCCAGCCAGGCGATCGACGGGCTGCGCCGGTTCGCCGACGAGGTGCTCGGCCCCTGCGCCGACCTGTAGCGGAGTCGCTGGGGAACGGTTTCCGTTCCCGAGCGACTCCGCTCAGCCCGCGGGCGGGGCCTCGCCGTCGTCCCCGCCGGGCACCGCCGGCTCGGCGAACGGCGAGCCCAGCAGCTCCTTGCGCACCTGCAGCAGGTAGAGCCAGATCAGCAGGAAGACCCCGCCGACGACGAACATCACGCTGTTGAACAGGCCGGTGAGCAGCAGCGGGACCTGCAGCACCGTGCCGGCGACCAGTCCCCACGGCCGGCGCTGCACGCCGCTGGCCAGGATCAGCACCACGGCCAGCACCAGCAGCACGGTGAGCCGGAAGCCGGTCAGCCCCTCGCCGCTCTGCGCGATGCCGCGCGGCACGAACAGGACGGCGATGCCCTCCAGCAGCAGCACCGCCGCGGCGGACCCGCGCAGCGCCTTCGCCGCCCGGACCGGGTCGGGGGCCGTCACGACCGGCCGCCGAGCAGCGTGCGCGCCTCGCCGGCGGTGATCACGCTCCCGGTGACCAGGACGCCGGAGCCGCCGAGGGCGTCGTCCGGCCCAGCCTCGGCCAGCTCGATCGCCTCGGTGATCGCGTCGGGCAGCCGCGGCGAGACGCTCACCCGGTCGGCGCCGAAGACGTCGACGGCCAGCGCGCCGAGCTCGTCGGCCGGCATCGCCCGCGGCGAGGTGTGCTGGGTGACCACGAGCTCGGCGCACAGCGGCTCCAGCGCGGCCAGCATCCCGGCGACGTCCTTGCCGCGGACGCAGGCCACGACGCCGACCAGCCGGGTGAAGTCGAAGGACTCCCGGATCGCCTCGACCGTGGCGGCCATGCCGGCCGGGTTGTGCGCGGCGTCGACCAGCACCGTCGGCGAGGTGCGCACCCGCTCCAGCCGGCCGGGAGAGCGGACGGTGGAGAAGGCGCCGCGCACCGTCTCGACGTCGATCGGGCCGGTGCCGGCGCCCGCGCCGAGGAACGCCTCGACGGCGGCCAGCGCGGTGGCGGCGTTCTGCGCCTGGTGCGCCCCGAACAGCGGCAGGTACACGTGGTCGTACTCGCCGCCGAGGCCCTGCAGCCGCAGCTGCTGCCCGCCGACGGCGACCTTGCGCTCGAGCACCCCGAACTCGGTGCCCTCGCGGGCGACCACGGCCTCGACCTCGACCGCGCGGCGGACCAGCGCGTCGAGCGCGCCCGGCTGCTGCGCCGAGAGGACGGCGATCGAGTCCGGCTTGATGATCCCGGCCTTCTCCCCCGCGATCGTCGCGACGTCGGGGCCGAGGTACTCGGCGTGGTCCAGCGCCACCGGCGTGACGACGGCGACCCGCGCGTCGACGACGTTCGTGGCGTCCCACCGGCCGCCCATGCCCACCTCGACGACGGCGACGTCGACCGGCGCGTCGGCGAACAGCGCGTAGGCCAGGCCGACCATCACCTCGAAGAACGACATCGGGTGCTCGCTGCCGGCGTCGACCATCTGCACGTAGGGCGCGATGTCCTCGTAGGTCTCCACGAAGCGCTCGGCGCTCACCGGCTCGCCGTCGAGCACGACCCGCTCGCGCATCGACTGCAGGTGCGGGCTGGTGAACCGGCCCACCCGCAGCCCGAACCCGCGCAGCAGCTCGTCGACCATCCGCGCCGTCGTCGTCTTGCCGTTCGTGCCGGCCACCTGGACCACCGGGAACGCCCGGTGCGGCGACCCGAGCAGGTCGACGAGGGCGTTGATGCGCGTCAGGGAGGGCTCGAGCCGGGTCTCGGGCCACCGCGCGAGCAGGGCCTCCTCGACGCGGGCGAGCGCGGCTGCTGCTGCGGGTGGCACGGCGCTGCTCATCCGTCCCAGGATGCCAGCCGGGCGGTTCCTAGACTGAGCCCCATGGCCCTCGACTCCGCGATCCCCGACACCCCTGCCGCGGGAGCGACCGTCGACGTACCCGAGAAGCCGACGCTGGACGGACTCGAGGAGAAGTGGACCGCCCGCTGGGCCGCCGAGGACACCTACGCCTTCGACCGCGCGGCCGCCCTGGCCGCGCCCCGCGAGCAGGTCTACTCGATCGACACCCCGCCGCCGACCGCGAGCGGGTCGCTGCACGTGGGGCACGTGTTCAGCTACACCCACACCGACATCGTCGCCCGCTACCAGCGGATGCGCGGCAAGCACGTCTTCTACCCGATGGGCTGGGACGACAACGGCCTGCCCACCGAGCGGCGGGTGCAGAACTACTACGGCGTCCGCTGCGACCCGTCGCTGCACTACGACCCCGACTTCACCCCGCCGGAGAAGCCCGGCAAGGACCAGCGGCCGATCTCCCGGGGCAACTTCGTCGAGCTGTGCGAGCGGCTGACGGAGGAGGACGAGAAGGCCTACGAGCAGCTGTGGCGGCGGGTGGGCCTGTCGGTGGACTGGAACATCGTCTACCGGACGATCTCGGCGTCGTCCCGGGCCACCGCCCAGCGGGCGTTCCTGCACAACCTCGAGCGCGGCGAGGCCTACGCGCAGGAGGCGCCGACCCTCTGGGACATCACCTTCCGCACCGCCGTCGCCCAGGCCGAGCTCGAGGACCGGGAGCGGCCCGGCGCCTACCACCGCGTCTCCTTCTCCGGCCCCGAGGGCCCGGTGTTCATCGAGACCACCCGGCCCGAGCTGCTGCCGGCCTGCGTCGCGCTGGTCGCCCACCCCGACGACGAGCGCTACCAGCCGCTGTTCGGCCGGACCGTGCGGACGCCGCTGTTCGGCGTCGAGGTGCCCGTGGTCGCCCACCGCCTGGCCGAGCCGGACAAGGGCTCGGGCATCGCGATGATCTGCACGTTCGGCGACCTCAACGACGTCACCTGGTGGCGGGAGCTGCAGCTGCCCACCCGCGCGGTGATCGGCTGGGACGGCCGGTTCGTGGCCGAGGCGCCGGACGGCGTCCCCGCCGACGTGTACGCCGAGCTCGCCGGCAAGACGTCGTTCAGCGCCCAGCAGCGGATCGTGGAGCTGCTGCGCGAGTCCGGCGACCTGCACGGCGAGCCGAAGACGATCACCCACCCGGTGAAGTTCTACGAGAAGGGCGACCGCCCGCTCGAGATCGTGACCACGCGGCAGTGGTACATCCGCAACGGTGGCCGGGACGCCTCCCTCCGCGACGCCCTGATCGCGCGCGGCCGGGAGATCCAGTGGGTGCCCGACCACATGCGGCACCGCTACGAGAACTGGGTCGAGGGCCTCAACGGCGACTGGCTGATCAGCCGCCAGCGGTTCTTCGGTGTGCCGTTCCCGGTCTGGTACCGGCTGGACTCCGAGGGCGAGCCGGACTACTCGGCGCCGCTGCTGGCGCCCGAGTCGGCGCTGCCGGTGGACCCGACCTCGGACGTGCCGGAGGGCTTCGACGAGTCCCAGCGCGGCGTGCCCGGCGGGTTCATGGCCGACCCCGACGTGATGGACACCTGGGCGACGTCGTCGCTGTCGCCGCAGGTGGCCTCCGGCTGGGACACCGACCCCGAGCTGTTCGCGCACGTCTTCCCGATGGACCAGCGGCCGCAGGCGCACGACATCATCCGCACCTGGCTGTTCTCCACCGTGGTCCGCTCGCACTTCGAGTTCGACGCGGCGCCGTGGTCGCACGCGACGATCTCCGGCTTCGTCGTCGACCCCGACCGCAAGAAGATGTCGAAGTCCAAGGGCAACGTCGTCACGCCGATCGACGTGCTCGAGCGCTACGGCACCGACGCCGTCCGCTGGCGGGCCGCCGGTGCGCGACCGGGCGCGGACTCGCCGTTCGACGAGGCGCAGATGAAGGTCGGCCGCCGGCTGGCCATGAAGATCCTCAACGTCGGCCGGTTCGTGCTGGGCCTGGGCGCCTCGTCCGCGCAGACCGCGGACGCCGTCACCGAGCCGATCGACCGCGGGCTGCTGGCCGGCCTCGCGGCGGTGGTCGAGGAGGCCACCGCGGCGATGGAGGCCTACAACTACACCCGCGCGCTGGAGGTCAGCGAGGCCTTCTTCTGGTCGTTCTGCGACGACTACGTGGAGCTGGTGAAGTCCCGCGCCTACGGCGACGACGACGCCGCCCGGTCGGCGCAGGCCGCGCTGGCGGTGGCGCTGTCGGTGCAGCTGCGGCTGTTCGCGCCGGTGCTGCCGTTCGTCACCGAGGAGGTCTGGTCCTGGTGGCAGGCCGGCTCGGTGCACCGCGCCGCGTGGCCGGCCGCGGCGGAGCTGCCGGCCGGCGGCGACCCGGCCGTGGTCACCGTGGTCGCCGAGGCGCTGGCCGCGGTGCGCAAGGCGAAGTCGGAGGCCAAGCAGTCGATGCGCGCCGACGTCGAGTCCGCGACGGTGACCGCCCCGGCCGAGCAGGTCGAGCTCGTCGAGGCCGGCCGCGCGGACCTGGCGGCGGCGGGGCGGATCGCGTCGCTGTCGGTGGTCGCCGGCGAGGAGCCGCTGTCGGTCGACGTCGTCCTGGCCCCGGCCGCCGAGGGCTGATCCCGGGCTACCGGGAGAGGGCCCGCCCGGCCCTCTCCCGGGCCCTGCGCCCGACGCGGGAGAGGCGTCGGTGGCCGCGCTCCACGGCGCGCTCGGTCCTGTGCTTGAGGCGCCAGAACCTGTGGACGCCGAAGACGAGCAGTCCCAGCGGCGCGAGCAGGAGCAGGACCGGCGAGACGAGGACGGCCAGCAGCAGGAGGACCAGGGCGAGGAGCACGCCGACGGTCCCCGCGAGGGAACGAGCAGCGTTCATGCCGGCAGGGTGCGCCCGGACCGGCCGGTCCGCTCAGGCGGCGTCGTCGCGCGCCCAGGACGGCGCCGGGCCCATCCCGAGCCGCCAGCGCGCCGCCTCCTCCGAGGGGCTGTACCGGCCGAGGGTCAGGCGGAGCACGCGCAGCTGCGCGCGGGTGAGGGCGAGCTGCCCGGCGCTCAGGCTGGTGGTGCTCCGGCCCGGGACGCCGGCGCAGCCCGCGACCGCCGGGGAGACGACGTGGGCCGCGGCGGCCGCGAGGCCGCGGTAGACCAGCCGCTCGGGCGGGCTCAGGCCGGGCGGGGCGGCGAGGAACTGCCGCAGCTCCGCCGGCACGGGCTCGAGCTGCGGGCGGTAGGCGGCCAGGGCGTCGGCGAGCTCGGCCGCCGTCCCCGGCAGGTCGGTGGCGCCCAGCGCGGTGGCGGCGCGGGCCCACTCCCCCACGTAGGCGTCCGGCCAGTTGCGGCCGAACCGCGGGGTGAGGTCGGTGCCGACGGCCTGCTGGGCGGCGAGGAACGCGTCGGTGAAGGCCAGGTGCACCCAGCGCAGCAGCGCCGGGTCGGACGCCGAGTAGGGCCGGCCGCCGACCCGGCCGCGGACCCGCGTGTGCATGCCACGCACCCGCGCCGCCTCCCGCTCGGCCAGCTCCGCCGAGCCGAAGGTGCTCACCACCAGCCAGCGGGCGGTGCCGGCCAGCCGCTTCCACGGGTCCTCGCGGTAGGCCGAGTGCCGCTGCACGCCGGCCAGCGCGAGCGGGTGCGCGGCCTGGCCCAGCAGGGCGGCGACCCCGCCGACGAGCGTCGACAGGTCGCCGTGCACCCGCCAGACGACACCGTCGGGCTCGAACCAGCCGGGTCCGGTGCCGACGCGGGCGATGTCGCGCACCCACTCCGGCGCGCCGGTCGGGTCGCCGGAGACGCGGGCCCGGAAGGCCTCCCGCGCCTGCTCGGGCAGCGAGGTGAGCACGCGCACGTCCCCGACTGTGCCACGCCGGGTTGCACCCCGCCGGTCGTCAGCGTGGCGCTGTGTCCGGCTCTGCCAGCCGCCGTGGCGGTGGTGCCGCCCCGGCGAGCCCGGGGCGTTGTCCCCGTACCGGCCACTCCTGGCGCGCAGGTGGCCGGAACAGGGACAACGCCTTCGGCCCGCTGTCCACAGATCCCCGAGCCGGGCCCCGCACCTCGGCCGATCACCCCAGGCTCGCCGGGTGCACGACCTCCGCCGCCTGCTCGGTCCCACGGGGACGACGTCGACGTCCCGCCTCTCGGCCGCCACCAGCGCGCGCAGCGTCGGCCGCTGGCTGACCGCCGGGGACCTCGTCCGGCTGCACCCGGGGTGGGTGACCGTGCCGGACCTCGCCGACGACTGGTCGGTCCGGGCCCACGCCGCGACGGGCTATGCGGGCGGCCCGCTCAGCCACCTGAGTGCGCTGTCCGCGCTCGGCGTCGTCGACTTCGAGGCGACCCGGCTGCACGTCACCGTGCCGCCGGGCCGGCGCGTCCGGAGCTCGCGCGAGCTGCGGGTGCACCGCAGCCGCGTCCCGGTCGCGGCCGTCCGGGTCCGCGGGCTCCGCGTGACACCGCTGCCGCGGTCACTGGTGGACGCGTGGGGGGAGGCGCACCGCCGTGCCGCGGTGCGCGGGGCCGACGCCGTCGTCCGCGGGGTCCTGCTCCAGGCCGCACGGGAGGGCTGGGTCACCACCGCGGCCGTGACGGCGGAGCTGGCCGCCCGCCCCGAGCTCCCGGGCCGGGCGGCGCTGGTCCGGCTGCTCGAACTGGTCGACGACGGCTGCCAGAGCGAGCTGGAGGTGTTCGGTGTGCTGCACGTGCTCGACGTGCCCGGGCTCCCCCGCGCCACCCAGCAGCACCGGGTCGTCCTCCCGGGCGGAACGGTGGAGCTCGACGCCGCGTGGCCGGAGGTCCGGCTCGCGGTCGAGCTGGACGGCGCGGCGTTCCACGGGAGCCGGGAGCAGCGGGAGCGCGACCTCGTCCGGGACGCCGCCCTCGCCGCCACCGGCTGGCTGGTGCTGCGCTTCAGCTACCGCCGGCTGACCCGGGATCCCGAGGGGTGCCGCCGCCAGATCGCCGCCGTGTACCGGCAGCGGCTCGGCGTTGGCCCGTGAGCGGCCAGGACGAGGCCGGTCGTGGCCGGCGACGGGGCAACGCTCGCCACCGAGCCCCTCGACGCGGACGAGCCCGCCCCCGGTGTGGGGACGGGCTCGTCGAGGCGTGCGGAGGGCGGCTAGGCCGACTTCTCGCGGGGGGTGCGGGCCGGCTTGCGGGGCACGATCGTCGGGTTGACGTGCTCCAGCACGACCTCCTTGGAGATCACCACGGAGGCGACGTCGTCGCGGCTGGGCACCTCGTACATCACCGACTGCAGCACCTCCTCCATGATCGCGCGGAGCCCGCGGGCGCCGGTGCCGCGGAGGATGGCCTGGTCGGCGATCGCCTCGAGGGCGTCGTCGGTGAACTCCAGCTCCACCCCGTCGAGCTCGAACAGCCGCCGGTACTGGCGCACCAGGGCGTTCTTCGGCTCGGTGAGGATGTTGATCAGCGCCTCGCGGTCCAGCTTCTGCACGGCGGTGATCACCGGGAGCCGGCCGATGAACTCGGGGATCATCCCGAACTTCAGCAGGTCCTCCGGCATGACCTCGGAGAAGACGTTGGACTCGTCGACCTCGGACTTGCTGCGGATCTCGGCGCCGAAGCCGATCCCCTGCTTGCCGACCCGGGCCTCGATGACCTTCTCCAGCCCGGCGAAGGCGCCGCCCACGATGAACAGCACGTTCGTCGTGTCGATCTGGATGAACTCCTGGTGCGGGTGCTTGCGCCCGCCCTGCGGCGGCACCGAGGCGGTGGTGCCCTCGAGGATCTTCAGCAGCGCCTGCTGCACGCCCTCGCCGGAGACGTCGCGGGTGATCGACGGGTTCTCGCTCTTGCGGGCGATCTTGTCGACCTCGTCGATGTAGATGATCCCGGTCTCGGCCCGCTTGACGTCGTAGTCGGCGGCCTGGATCAGCTTGAGCAGGATGTTCTCGACGTCCTCACCGACGTAGCCGGCCTCGGTGAGCGCGGTGGCGTCGGCGATCGCGAAGGGCACGTTGAGCATCCGCGCGAGGGTCTGCGCCAGGTGGGTCTTGCCGCACCCGGTCGGACCCATCAGCAGGATGTTGGACTTGGCCAGCTCGACCGACTCGTCACGGGTGCCGCCGCCGGCCTGCACCCGCTTGTAGTGGTTGTAGACGGCGACGGCCAGCGCCCGCTTCGCCGTCTCCTGGCCGATGACGTACTGCCCGAGGAAGTCGTGGATCTCCTTGGGCTTGGGCAGCTCGTCGAACTTCAGGTCCGAGGACTCCGAGAGCTCTTCCTCGATGATCTCGTTGCAGAGGTCGATGCACTCGTCGCAGATGTAGACCCCGGGGCCAGCGATGAGCTTCTTGACCTGCTTCTGGCTCTTCCCGCAGAACGAGCACTTGAGCAGGTCGCCGCTCTCACCGATTCGTGCCACCTGCTGACCTCCACCTCGGGGAATCGGGTCCGACGGTCGGAGGACCCGCTGTGTTGCTGGACTGCCCGTGCTCGACCCCGCTGACGGTGCTCCGCGAGGTGCTCCTCCCGGCGCTGCCGGCCGGGGATCGGGCGCTGGTCGACCGTACCCGCCGGTCCCGACGCTCCGGGGGACCAACGCCCTCCGAGCGTCGGAGCCCGCGGGGGCGTGTCGTCGCACTCGGCACTGGCGACCCCCTGTGCACTCCGCCCCCCAGACGGTACGGGCCGAGGGCGCGACACGCGACGCCTCGGCCCGTGCCGGCTGGGATCAGGCAGAGGGAAGGGCGTTGAGCTTGCGGCTCTGGATCACCTGGTCGACGATCCCGTACTCCTTGGCCTCTTCCGCGGTGAGGATCTTGTCGCGGTCGATGTCCTGCCGGACCTGCTCGGCCGTCCGGCCGGTGTGCCGCGCCAGGATCTGCTCCATCTGGGTGCGGACCCGCTCGATCTCCGCCGCGTGGATCTCCAGGTCCGACACCTGGCCGCCGGCCTCGCCGGAGGGCTGGTGGATCAGCACGCGGGAGTAGGGCAGCGCCAGCCGCTTGCCGGGCGTGCCGGCTGCGAGCAGCACGGCCGCGGCCGAGGCGGCCTGGCCCATGCAGACGGTCTGGATGTCCGGACGGACGAACATCATCGTGTCGTAGATGGCCATCAGCGACGTGAACGAGCCACCGGGCGAGTTGATGTAGATCGTGATGTCGCGGTCGGGGTCGGCCGACTCGAGCGTGATCAGCTGGGCCATCACGTCGTTGGCCGACGCGTCGTCGATCTGCACCCCGAGGAAGATGATCCGCTCCTCGAAGAGCTTGTTGTACGGGTTGCTCTCCTTCATGCCGTAGCTCGTCCGCTCCACGAAGGAGGGGAGGATGTAGCGGCTGGAGGGCAGCTGGAAACCGCTCATGGTCGTCAGTCCTCGCTGCTCAGTTGTCGGTGACCGGGTTGGCGCGGTCGGTCATGGTCGCGCGGCTGACGACGTGGTCGACGAAGCCGTACTCCAGGGCCTCGGCCGCGGTGAACCAGCGGTCGCGGTCGGAGTCCTTCTCGATCTGCTCGATGCTCTGCCCGGTGTGCTGCGACTGCAGCTCGTTGAGCTCGCGCTTGGTGCGGCGGAACAGGTCCGCCTGGATGGCGATGTCGGCCGCGGTGCCGCCGACGCCCGCCGAGGGCTGGTGCATCATGATCCGCGCGTGGGGCAGCGCGTACCGCTTGCCCTTGGTGCCGGCGGTGAGCAGGAACTGGCCCATCGAGGCGGCCAGGCCCATCCCGTAGGTGGCGACGTCGCAGTCGATGAACTGCATCGTGTCGTAGATGGCCATGCCGGCGCTGACCGAGCCGCCGGGCGAGTTGATGTACAGGTGGATGTCCTGCTTCGGGTCCTCGGCGGACAGCAGCAGCATCTGGGCGCAGAGCTGGTTGGCGATCACGTCGTCGACCTGGGTGCCCAGGAAGATGATCCGCTCGCGCAGCAGGCGCTCGTAGACCGAGTCGTTGAGGTTCATCCCCCCGGCCGCGCCGCGCAGCTGCGGGGCGCTGACCTGGTTCGGGTGGGTGCTCACGGGTGTGGTGACCTCCGTAGACGGTCGTGCGTTCGGACTCGGAGTGGGTGGTTCGGGGGTGGTGCAGGGCCCGGGGGCGCGCCGCCCGGGGGGTTCTCCCCGGGGTGCGCCTGAGTCCTGTCGACCCTAACGCGCGGCCCCGGGGCAGGAGTCCCGGCCGGGCCGGGTGTTCGCCCTGGGCGCAGCGGCGGGGTGGGCGCGCGGGCCAGCCGCCCGGGTCCCGGAACGGACGACGCCGCCCCACCCCGGAGCGGGGCGGGACGGCGTCGGCAGCACGGCGTCTCGGCTCAGGCCTTGGCGTCGTCCTCGGCCGGGGCGTCGGTGGCCTCGGCGGCGTCGGTGGCCTCCTCGGCGGTGGGCTCCGCGGCGTCGGCGTCCTCGGCGTCGGCGGCGGCGTCCTCGGCGTCGGCGTCCTCGGCCTCACCGGCGTCCGCGTCCGCGTCCGCGGCGGCGACCGTCTTCGGGCGCAGCGCCTCGAGGTCGACGACGTTGCCCGACTCGTCGCGGATCGTGGTCTGCTCCAGCAGCTGGGCCAGGGCCTTGGTGCGGCGGACGTCGGCGACGAACTCGGCGATGTTGCCGCCCTGCTGCAGCTGCTGGGCGTACTGCTCGGGGCTCACCCGGGCGCGCTGGGCCTGGGCCATGATCTGCGCCGAGAGGTCGTCGTTGTCGACGGTGATCTCGCGGGCGTCGGCGATCGCGTCGAGCACGAACTGCGTCTTGACCGCCTCCTCGACGTTCTTGCGCAGGTCCGCGTCGTAGGCCTCGCGGTCCTCGACGCCGGCAGCCTTCAGGTAGTCGTCCCACGTCATCGAGGCACGGACGAGCTCCTCGTTCATGGCGTTGTTGCGCCACTCGACCTCGCGCTCGACGAGGTTCTCGGGGATCGGGACCTCGATGGTCTCGAGCAGGTGCTCGACCAGCTTGTCGCGGGCCTGCGCGCCCTGCTGCAGCACGCGGGTGCGGCCGAGCCGGGTGCGGACGTCGGCCCGCAGCTCCTCGAGGGTGTCGAACTCGCTGGCGGTGGACGCGAACTCGTCGTCCAGCTCCGGCAGCTCCTTCTCCTTCACCGAGCGGACGGTGACGGTGACCTCGGCGGTCTTGCCGGCGTCGGGGCCGTTGAGCAGCGGGGTCTCGAAGGTCTTCGACTCGTCGGCGGACAGCCCGCGGATGGCGTCGTCCAGGCCCTCCATGAGCTGGCCGGTACCGACCTCGTAGGACATGCCGCTGGTCGAGCCGTCCTCGAGGACCTCGCCGTCGAGCTTCGCCTCGAGGTCGATGGAGACGAAGTCGCCGTCCTGGGCGGCGCGCTCGACGCCGTTGAGCATGGCGAAGCGCTCGCGCATGACGGTGACCTGCTGGTCGACGTCCTCGTCGGAGACCTCGACGTCGTCGACGGTCACCTCGAGCGCGTCGAGGTCGGGCAGCTCCAGCTTGGGCGCGACGTCGACCTCGGCGGTGAACTCCAGGACCTGGTTGTCCTCGAGCTTGGTCACCTCGATCTCGGGCTGGCCGATCACGCGGACCTGGTTCTCGCGGACGACCTCGGAGTAGACCTCGGGCAGCGCGTGGTTGACGACCTGCTCCAGGACGACCGGGCGGCCGACCCGCTGGTCCAGGATGCGGTTGGGCACCTTGCCCGGGCGGAAGCCGGGGATGCGCACCTGGTTGCGCAGCTCCTTGTAGACCTCACCGAAGGCGTGGTCCAGGTCCCCCCAGGGCACCTCGATCGCCATCCGGACCCGCGTGGGGCCCAGTTCCTCGATGGTGCTCTTCACAGCGCAGTGCTCCTCGGGTGTCGCAGTCGGGGGCGGCGTCGGGCGGGACGGACGACGCGGATCGACCCACGAGTCTAGAGACGTCGCGGGCGGCGCCGGGGCGGCGGTCGGGGTGACAGGATTTGAACCTGCGGCCCCCTGCTCCCAAAGCAGGTGCGCTACCAAGCTGCGCCACACCCCGTGGCGGACCGAGTCTAGGTGCGCCCGGCCCGCCACGGCGCCGGCTCACCCCACCGGGCTGCGGCTGCCGGCTGCCCTAGTCGGCCAGGGCGGCGTCGACGGCGGCCTCGACGTGCAGCCGGGTGGTCGGGAAGACCGGGACCGGGCTGTCGGCCTGGCCGATGAGGAGCTCGATCTCGGTACAGCCGAGGATCACGCCCTGCGCCCCGGCGTCGACGAGCCGCTGGATGACGGCCTGGTAGCGCTCGCGCGACTCGTCCCGGACGACGCCGAGGCAGAGCTCCTCGTAGATGACGCGGTGGACCTCGGCGCGGTCGTCGGCGTCGGGGACGAGGACGGTCAGCCCGGCTGCGGCGAGGCGGTCGCGGTAGAAGTCCTGCTCCATGGTGAAGGCGGTGGCGAGCAGGCCGACGGTGCTGATCTCCGCGGCGCGGACGGCCGCCGCGGTGGTGTCGGCCAGGTGGAGCAGCGGGACGGCGACGGCGGCCTGCACCTGGTCGGCGACCTTGTGCATGGTGTTGGTGCAGAGCAGGAGCAGCTCGGCGCCGGCCTTCTCCAGCCGCTGCGCCTCCTCGGCGAGCACCTGCCCGGCGCGGTCCCACTCACCGGCGACCTGCATCGCCTCGATCTCGGCGAAGTCGACCGAGGCGAGGACGAGCCGGGCGGAGTGCAGCCCGCCGAGGCGGTCGCGGACCAGCTCGTTGGCCAGCCGGTAGTACTCCGCCGTCGACTCCCAGCTCATGCCGCCGAGCAGTCCGAGAACGCGCTGGCGGGGTGCATCAGTGCTGGTCACGGCGGCGCTCCTCGCGGGTCGGGGCCGCCCAGCATGCCGGATCGCAGCACCGGCCGGGGCGGCCGCTACGCTGGGCGGGCACCTCCGCGGGTGTAGCTCAATGGTAGAGCCCCAGCCTTCCAAGCTGGCCATGCCGGTTCGATCCCGGTCACCCGCTCCACGCATCACCGCAAGTTAGAGCGCCTGTTGGCGCAACCGGAGAAGGTCTGGAGGACCCTCCGGAAGGCCCGAAATGACGCCTGCTTGACCCCTGTTTTCCGGTCGATTGGTCATGTTCTGGTCACGCCGGGCGGCTCATACGGCGAGGTCGCAGCCTCGCGTCACCCGATCCAGGACCTTGTGACCACACACTGTGGTCACAAGGTCAGCTCGAGGCCGTGCCAAGCGGCGGTCCTTCGCGCAATGTCCTCCACTGGCACGGCCAGCCACTCAGCCGCTGCCCGGCTGTAGACAACGAGTGGCGAAGACGGCGTACTGCCGCAGCGGGGTCTCCCACCAGCCGCGGCGTGCACCAGGTCAGGCTGCTGGCCGCACCGCGCAAGCAGGCGGCCGCTTACGCGGCCGCTGTTGCGGTGCTCGACGCGGCCGCGAAACGACGATTCAGGTAGCTAGCGCTCCCCAAGTCCCTCGTACTCCAGCGGCTCGGCACCGACCGGACAGGCCAAGTCGAGCGCGGTAGCGACAAGTTCGAGCAGCGCATCGATCGGCGTGAACGAACCGAGGCTGCGGCTGGGCCCAGCGGCCGCTAGGAGGTCGTGGACGTCGTCATCCCGGGCCAGCCCGGGGCAACATGGCCTGTGCACCCGTCGGTGCGGGACCTCCACATCGACGCGAACCGCCAGCGAGGCTTAGGCCCACGCGCACCCGGATCGGCTTGCCTGCCGACGGCGAGGACGACGGCACCTGATCCTGGCCTAACCGAATCGGTCACCCGGCAGAGCTAGCCTCCGGCGTATGCGCCCTACGGTGTTAGAAGGCCGCGTCCTGCAAGCCGTTGATGCACTCCGAAAGAGCGTCACGCCCGAAGACGACCTCACCGAGTGCAAAGCGCGGTGGCCGGAGAAGAAGACTGCGCGACAGTTGGCCGGTCTCTGCAACAAGGCGTTCGGAGAGCCTGTCGTTTACACCATCGGGATTCACGACAAGACCGGCGACTTCATGGATCCGGGCCCAATCGATCCCGCAGATTGGTGGGCGGGAATGAAAGGACAGTTCGACCAAACGCCACCCGACATTCTCCTGCACTTGTCAATCGCCGTTGGGGACGGTGAGTATGTTCACGCCTGGGCATTCGACACCAGCAGAGCGCCCTTCGTCGTCAAGTCGGAGAACTCGAAGCTCGAAGTTCCATTTCGGGACGGGACCTCTACTCGCTCGGCGCATCGCCACGAGCTGCTACGAATGTTGCTCCCTCAGACTGCGTCCCCGCCGGCTGTCCTGTTGCACGGACGCCTAGCAGGTACCTGGCAAGGCGCTGCTGATGAGCAGACGACAGAGAGCGGTCGCACGATCGCCGCTACCCCGGAAAGTGCGGAGGTTGCTGGGAACGCAACGATCTTCGTTGAACACGTCGGGCCGAGTCCCATAATGCTGCCGTCGCACGGCATCAGTGGTTACATTGAATTCTACGCCCATCGGCTTGAAGTCGACGTGAGCGCAAGCTCCTACACCTTTGGCTTACAGAAGAAACCCCCAGCACCCACATACGGGATCGACGTCCGTGGTGACGGAGTCGTGGTCACTGGCGCAGGCTCGTTGGGGATTCACATTCGAGAGCGGTTACACAGGTCGGCGCACAGCCTCGGCGATCGCCTCGCTCGAGGTATTCGTACGGCAGGCGCCGTCTCCGCCCGGTAGGTCACCGGCACTACGTCGCGACGTGACAGAGCCTCGTCGTCGCCGCTCATGAGGTGACGACGCGGCTCTGCGCCTTCGCCGGAGCCTAGAAGGTCCACTCCCAGCCGTTGATGTTCGAAACCGAAGATGGTGCGTACACCAGGGTTCCCGCCGGCGCCGGCACATCGAGCACGATGGTGCCGACGTACGTCTGGTTGGGTCCGAGCGGCTCACTGGTGAACTGCTGACTGTTGGGCAGGCAGGCGTAGGCGGGCAGGGTGTAGAGCTCTCGCCGTGTGACGCCGTCAGGCCCGATGAACGCGAAATCCTGCCCGTCGAACGCGAAGTACTCGAGGCCGGTGAGGTTGGCGCCGGTCGTCACGCGCATCTGCACTCCCACGATGACGCCGTTCTCGGGCTCGTAGTCGTAGTACGGCTCCGTGCACTCCAGCGGGGCAACGACACCCTCCACCACGAACGTGAGGGCGGTTCCGCCGTTGGGGTCGAGGAAGCCCGACTCCTCTCCGAAGGCCTTCACCAGATTGCCTCGGGCGTTCGTCGGTGGCCCGGCGGGTGTCGGGGTAGGCCGAGGGGAGGCGTTAGTGGGTCGAGCGCTGGTTGTCGCAGCCGATGACTCGGAGGACCGTTCACTGCTTATCGCGGAGGCGAAGCTCCCGTCCCCATCGCCGCCGCAGGCGGCCAGCGCCATGGTCGCGCAGCCAGCCACTGCAGCTGCAAGTGCTCGTCTCATTGCATCCCCCGTCCGTTCGAAATCCGCGGAGAACCTACGCGGCTGGGGCTCGTAGCCATGGCCGCTGCCAGCTACGAGTCGGCATCGTCTCGTCACAGGCGTCCGCCGTGCCGCGTGCGGCGTCCCAGCCTCGGCTATACCAGGTCGGCGGCCACGCCGGTGCGTCTCCTCGAGTAGAGACGCAACGACCCGGCCCGCGACGTCCTGGTCCTGTGCGACGGGCTTCGGTGACTCGGCGAGCAGGCCGCTTGACGGCTGTGCGACGGCGGCTTCGGCTGGCGGTCCTCGGTAACCTGGCGCCGGCAACACGACCATGGCTCGCCCGACACATGGTGTCGGTGCTGCGGGAGCGGATCCGTCTCCTTAGCCGCCGAGGACGAGGGCCAAGACGGCGACGCCGCTGACGTGGACGGACGGCGCGGCAGCAGCGCGAGCAAGGGGCAGGCGGTCGGAGATCGCTGGACGGGGCGCATCTAGGCGGTCCAGCCCTTCGGTCGACACACCATCTCAACACCACAAAGCGCGTTCGACTGGCTCGGCCGTAGGTAACAGCTCCAGCGGCCGCCCTTCGATGCGAGGTACTTCAGGGAAACAAGATCGCGAGCCGTCACACCTCTTGCACCGCCAGACCTGCGCGTTTGCGGAGACCACGCGGGGGACGGGCCACTCGTAGGTGCACCGAGCGCTGAATCCGTTGTGACGGGTTCAGCGCTCGGGGGAGTCGTCCCGGCGCTGGGCCGCCTCAAGCCGGCCCCGATGTCCGTGACCCGCACGCCTGCACCCGCTGACCTCGGCTGCGGCAGCCTCGATCCGACAATGCATGAGGTGTGTCGCCTCGTCATCTTGCTGAACTCCAGTGCTGACCTCGGAGCGTCTGTGCGTCGACAACCGCCGAGTGGGTCCCGGGCCCAGCCTCGTCTTAGAGGCGCCCTGATCTTGTATCGGATGACCGCCTGCGGCTTCTGCCCCGCGGCCCATGACGAGTCATCCTGATGGCCGGCCGAGTTGGCGGTAGAAGCTGAGCAGACGCCTCAATCGATTGCCCCCTGCCCGCGCTGAGCGTGGGCAGCACTGTCAGTGCGGTCGTCGCATGGAGCGCTGGCGAATGCATTCAGGCGACGGTCGCCTTCTTGGTATCGATCGTGGTTAGAACTGCTGTGCCTTCTAGCGAGACAACGGAGGGCGCGACGGGCATTGGCGCCATAACGACAGCTCGTCCCAGCGCGGCCGCTCAAAGCGCGTGGCAGCCGACTCCCTAGGCTGCTCTAGAAGCACCCAGGACGGGCACGACCATGGCCGACCCGGGTGCGCGGCAGGCTGGCCGCACATGCGCCGCCCTAGTCGTCGCGAGTAGACTCTTCGAAGGGAATCACAACCATCCCCTTTGCGCTCAGGCCGGCGACATGCTTATAAACAGTCAAGGCCCTATTAGCCACCTCAGAGCCGATAACCTCGGCCAATGAGACGGCGGCCCTATTAGCCTTCAGAGACAAGGCCAAGAGAAATTCAAGCAGCTTTTTCCGTTTATCGCTGTCCAGCTCGAAGCGTCTGACTGTTCCAAGGTAGGCGGCCGCGAGTACCTCCCAAACGCGCAGCTCCACCTCGGGATGCAGGTCTCGACTTAGATTCTCGAGAAACTCCCGAACAGAGCCCATAGGGTCACCACCGGCGTCCTCGAGCACCTGTTTCAGAATGTGGACTCGCACTATAGAGTGGCCATCTATGGTCAGCGGTCGCGCGGGTGCCATTTTGAGGGAATCGAGGGCCATCAGCTCCGATTGTCCACTGGGAGCTCTCAGCTTGTTGAAAACGTCCAGCCGACCAGCAATATCCGGCCGGATAGCTTGGAGGATCTCAAATGCCACTTCCTCGAGAGACTTCCCGTCAGCTACTACGGCCTTCTTGTCGGCCAACGGCGGAGAAAAGCTCAGCACCTCATCGTGCGACACACCGAACCAGACTGGAAGAATCACCTTGCCACGCGCGGCAATCTCCCGACTAACGAGGCCGCGGAGTTCATACTCCGGCCAGGGCTTTTCAATAAACTTCTTACTGAGCACTACGAGTCCATACTTAGCCTTCGCAAGGCCGGCATCTATGGAGCGCGAAAGGCTATCGCCGACAGTGAGACTAAATTCGTCGTACCAGACATTCACGCCTTGATCCGCAAGATACTGAGCTAGGGGCCGCACCAGCGTCGACTTATCTTCACTTGCATGCGATACGAACAGGTCGATCTCGAGACTGCCTGCTGTCATGGTCCCCCCCATGCACTTCGATCCTGTACTGCAAGTTCGCCATAGTGCCGTTGGCCACGGTCACGTGACGGTGGACGCAACTTCGGTGGACAGTATCGCCGGGCAACGTCCCCAACGTTTAGGCACTAGGTGCGGAAGACCCCGGACCAGCGACGTCCTGGTGTAGCCGTGAGGGGTCCCACAGGCCCGGGATACCACCCCTACTCATTGGAACCGCTGGGGAGTCTGCGCTCGGAATTCAGGCCCCTCTAATTCGCGGCTGTCGAATCCGTATTCCTCGGGAAGCGCGCCATAGCGTGTGCTCCCTCGAGATTGCTTCCTCCGCCTCTCCCACGAACCGACCCCAAGTCTCCTCGCTAGAGACGGCCTCAGCCTCCGAGGCCACCGACGCTAATTCAAGCGCCGTGACCGCATATGCAGTAGCCAGCGTCTGATACTGCTTAGCCTGCACCCACGCAATGATAGTTGCCGCAATTCCCCCCAGTAGACCCAGCAAGTCCACGTCAAGGACGCCGAAAGCTCGGAGGGCGCCCCCGATCACGCCAGCGAACTCAAACACGATGCTCGCAACGAACCATTGCTGAGCACGTTTCTTGTTCCATTTCGCCTTACGTGAGTACCAGTTGTGCTGGTCGAGGATTCGACCGTGCAAATAGATTGCTCTTCGCGAATCGAAATCCAGCGCACGCAGGTGTCGCATCTTCTGCGTGATCTGCGAACCGCCCGCGACAGACAACTGCAAGGAGTCAAGATCCTGCAGGAGTTCGTTCAGTTCCGCGAGGAACTTTCTGTCCGCAGTACCGTCGGCCGCATCCTCAAAGGACTCACCTCGGACGGCATAGCGCCAAGTTAATGTCTTCGCGGACTCTGCGGCCGCTCTTCCCTCGTACCAAGTTCGATCCGGGCGCACAGTCGCGGTATAGAGCTCTGCCGCCAGGGCAATGAGGAAGGCTACGAGAGAGATGAGCCCACCCACCTGGATGCTACCAACTGACCAAGCGATCACTCCCCCCGCGGTCGCCGCAAGCAACCCCCCGAGTCGTACCCGCAGCGCCGCAAGGAAGTTCTGTTGAGCTTCGAGCGAAGTCGTGTCGGCGCTCCTATAGAGGGCAGGAAAGTCATCCGGGTCGAGCAAGGTCTGTGACTGCGGATCAGCCAATGGCCTTGACAATCGCGTCAATGTCCCAGCCGTAGACGGGGGCTCTAACTAGCGTCAGCGCCGAGGGGGTCGGGCAGGTCTTATCACGGTACAGCCGTACACCAAAGATCTTCTTGCCAAGCGCGCCGGCCTTCTCGATCTCCCACTTGACCCAGGAGCTTCGACTCGTCTGTGGGCCAATTAGGCAGATAGTCACAGACGCCGCTCTAATCTTTGCTGTGATCTTCGACTTGATGTATTCGGCGTTCTGGCTGTTATACGGCACCTTCACCGAATAGTCGTCGAAGTCTAGGTCGCTCTTCTTGTTCTTGGCCTGACCTCGGAAGAGTCGAACACGGTCCAAGTCTTCCTCGACAAAGGAGAGGAAAGCGTGCTTAGTCATAAACGATCCCATCTAATCGAAGAGTGAAAGGATGTCAGCTTAGCGTGACGGGAGTCACTGGCGCTGTCGGCGCCCCTCACGGGGCTCACGCCGTCTACAGAGGGAGGTAACGACGACGTGAGACGTTGCCGAGGCATCGATCGCGTCCTGCCGTTGGCCGTCTGAACTCGGCCCACGAGGGCAGTCGGCGCGGAGCAGTGGCAGCAGGTGTCGGCGTTCTTATGTGCCGAGGCATGCTGCTTGTCCAGCGAGCTTGGCAGCGTAGGAGTCGTTCGTGAACTGTCGAACACTCTGCGCGCCAGCCAAAGGCGTTGGTGCCTCATAGTGGGCCACTAAAGGACACGGGCTGTAGATGGCATGCCATGGCACTGTCGCCCTCGCCGGGGGCGAGCCGGTGCTGGAGGTTCGCGGAAGGTTGCTGGCAAACCTTTCGTCATGACGGCGCACTGGACGACCGAACCGCAGCACTCCCCGAGCAGCCGGCTCATGACCGTCGCGCAGGCCGGTGAGTTCCTCGGCACGGGCGAGCGCTTCATCCGCCGGCTCATCACGGAGCGCCGGATCAGCTACGTCAAAGTCGGCAAGTATGTGCGCCTCGAACGGACGACGCTAGACGCGTTTGTGGATGCCGGACGCGTCCCCAGTTTGCGCTGATTCCGACACGCGCTCGCTGAGGTCGCCCAAGGTCGCGGCATGCCCAAGCGGACGTTCGGGTCTGTTGACCGGTTACCGAGCGGCCGCTTCCGCGCCCGGTACCTGGGCCCCGACGGTCGCCGACACAGCAAGATCTTCGTGGCCAAGGCGGACGGCTGGGCCTGGCTGGCAAGCGAACAAACCGACCTCCTCCGGAAGAGCTGGCGTGCCCCCAACGCCAGCGGCCGATCCGTCGGCGAGTACGCCCAGGACTACCTCGCCCGCAGCGACCTCCGGGAGAGCACCCGCGTGCTCTATACCGGCCTGTGGCGCCACCACCTCGCCAAGGCGTGGGCCCACGTCCCCGTCGACGAGATCACCCCGGCCGCAGTCCGCTCCTGGCATGCCAAGGCCGGTGGCACTACGCGTCCAACAGCGCTGGCGCAGTCGTACCGACTGCTCCGCGCCATCCTGAACGTCGCCGTCGCCGACGAGGCGATCCCCTCCAACCCGTGCCGACTGCGCGGTGCAGGCACGCCGAAGGCTTCCCGCCCGTCCCGCGCGCTCACCGCGGCCGAAGCCCTTCAACTGGCCGAGCAACTGGGGGGAGACCGGAGAACCGAGCGCTACCGCGCACTCCTCCTCGTCCTGGCCTTCGGCGGGCTCCGGTTCGGGGAGGCCACCGCCCTCCGCCGGTCCGACGTCCTGTCCGGAGGCCGACTGCGCGTCGAGCGATCGGTCCGTCGTGTTAGCGGCCGTTGGGTGGTTGGCGAGCCCAAGACCGACGCCGGGCACCGAACCGTGACGCTCCCTGCTGCCATTGCAGCGGTACTGGAGGACCACCTGGAGAAGCACGTTGCCGCGGCTCCGGGCGCGCTTCTGTTCTCCACCAGTACGGGCGGCTACCTCGCGCGCAGCAACTGGAACTCGACCTTCCGCCGCGCCGCGACCGCCATCGGCCTGCCGGCGGTCCGGCCGCACGAGCTCCGCCACACCGGCGCCACCCTCGCCGCAGGCACCGGCGCCACGACCAAGGAACTGATGCGCCGGCTCGGCCACTCCTCCCCCGCCGCCGCCCTGGTCTACCAGCACGCGGCCGACGACCGGGACGCCGACATCGCCCGCGCGCTCGACGCCATGCTGGCCGCACTGGGCGACGACCAGGACGGCTCCGAACCGCCGGAGTAGCAGCTGCCGAGAACGCGATTGGTCACGTAGTGGTCACGCAGGCCCGACTTTGGCCCCCAGCAAGCCTCTCACCAGCGCATACGGCGCCGAGCGCCCTGCCTTCCAAGCTGGCCATGCCGGTTCGATCCCGGTCACCCGCTCCGCGGATGACCTCAGCTCGAGCAGCCTGACCACAGGAGGACTGGAGCACCGTCCGAAGGCCCGGGTGAACCCTTCAGGACCCTTCCGAGTCGCAGTACACGGGCGGCCCGCTGAGGCCCGCCGGAACGAGCCAGGCCGCTCGGGCCAACCGCCCCTCGCCGAAGCAGGGACGATGGCCGGAGCGGCCCGTGAGGGGCTGCGATCAGAACTGGTACTCGGGGCAGAAGTTCACGACCGCCGAGGCGACGATCGCCATGCTCTGGCTCTGGGTCAGGCCGGCCTCAATGCCCATGTCGACGGCGCTCTCCACCGCGGCCGGGCTGCCCGAGGTCGAGTCGAGGTACTCGCAGGTGGAGTGCCCGACGTCGATCAGTGTGGACTCCGAGGCGCCCGGGAAGGTGGCGTAACTCTCGGCGTCGGCGATGAACTCGCGCTCAGAGGCGGTCTGGCCCGAGGTCACCGGCGGCGTGTAGACCGCGACCTCGTCGTCCGTCTCGCGGACGTCCGGGCGCGAGTCCTGGTCGAGGCTCGAGGAGCCGTTGCCGGCCGAGACGCTCGAATCCGGCTCACTGGTCAGGAGCAGGGTCACGGCGACCGCACCCCCGACGAGGGCGAGCAGGAGCGCGACGATCAGCGCCGGGACGAGCCGGCTGCGCTTCGCCGTCTGCGGCGCCTCGACCGGGTGCAGTGAGCCGATGGGGGCGTCGTAGGACGTCGGGCGGACGGGGAACTCCGGGCTGTAGGCGACGTACTCGACGCGGGGCCGCGGGACGAGGTCGTGGAGCGGGCCGCCAGCGGTGGAGGTGCCGTGGCCGACCTGCAGGGTGGGTTCGCTCATCGCGGGTCCTTCTCTCTCGACGATCCGCGCAGCGGCTCGTGGTACTGACCAGGACCCTCGACACACGCCGCCTGGCCTGTCGGCTCCGGCGGTGACCGGTCGGTTCAGTCCCCGTGGTGCGCCTTTCAGCGCGAGAGCAGTTTCGGTACCCGCCATTACTCGGGCTAGAGGGAGGAACCCTTGCGAGTGAGGGCCGACAGGGGCGCTCGTCGGCATCGGGACATTGGGCGACGGCAAGCGCGCTGGCGGCCGATCGAGCAGCTCGCCCGCACGACCGTGCTGGCCATGCCGGTTCGATCCCGGTCACCCGCTCCGCGCGGAATCGCAGCTCAGGCCGCTCGCCTGGTCTCGTACCTGGTCAGGAGCACGCCGCCGGGGAAGGGCCGGGTCTCCACCAGGTCCAGGTCCACCCAGTTGTCGACGGCCGTGAAGAACGGCGTGCCGCCGCCCACCAGGACCGGGTGCGTGACGAGCACGTACTCGTCGATCAGCCCGGCCCGCATGGCCGCCGCGGCGAGGGTGGCGCCGCCGACGTCCATGGGACCACCGTCCTCGGCCTTGAGCCGGGTCATCTCGGTGACCGCGTCGCCGGAGACCAGCCGGGCGTTCCCGTCGACCGCGCCGATCGTCGAGGAGAACACCACCTTCGGCATGTCCCGCCAGCGATGGGCGAACTCTGCGTGCGCCGGTGTGACGCCGGGCTGCTGGTCGGCGGTCGGCCAGTGGGAGTTCATCCCCTCCCACAGCCGGCGCCCGTACAACGACAGGCCCGTCGCCCCCACCCGGTCCGACCAGTACTGGAAGAGCTCGTCGCTCGGCACGCTCCAGCCGAGGTCGTCGCCCGGCGCCGCGACGTAGCCGTCCAGGCTCACGTTCATCGCGAAGCTCAGTGTCCGCATGGCGTCATCTCCCGGGAGTCGGTGTCCGGGCACGGAGACCGCCACCGCGCGGAGAAGTCATCGGTCAGACGACACGACGGCCGGCTGCCTCGTCCACCTCGGGTGGCAGGGCCTCGTAGCCCGGGACCGTGCCGTCCCACAGCCAACGCGTCGTCAGCCTGCCGAGGGACGCCACGGCGTCCGTCACCTCGTGCGTGGCGGCCTGGATCTCCGACGCCGTCTCCGGGGTGACCGGGCGGCTCGCCCACGCGACGTCCGCCCGCGCACGCCAGCCCCGCAACGACTCGTACACGTCGGCGAACGGACCGTCGACGTAACGGACGTCGTCCGTGCGGAACGGCACGCGGAGCAGCCAGGTCATCGACGCGTCGAAGTGCGCGCGAGCCCCCTCGAAGCGGGCCCGGACGGCGGACTCGGCGGCGTCGTCGCGTCGGCCCGCCGCGTCGTACCCGGCGCGCGCGTGCAGGGCCCCGCTCATGATCGCCATGTCCTGGAGCAGGTCCGCGAGACGGTCCCCGACCCCGGCGACCATCTCCCGTCGCGCCTCGCGGCCCACCGCCGCCCCGTCCTCGGCATCCACCTGCGCCGTCCCGGCACCCGCCGTCCGCTGCCGGGAGAGGGAGGACGCGAGGACGCCGACGCCGGCGATCAGCAGCACCCACCCGACGCCGTGGACGACCACGTCCATCCAGAACTCGTCGTCGCCCCACGCCCGGCCGTTCGGCCCCCACCCCGCGTCGCCGTCGGGCAGCCGGACGACGGCGACGACGACCGCCAGGGCACCGATCAGCGTCAGCGCCGCGATCGCCAGCCACGCACGCTTCAGCGGTTCCCGCGGGAGCATCGTCGACCTCACCCTCTCCCCCGGTGTGCTCGCTGGCCCCATGACGCCCCCCGTCGCGCCGTCGCTGCTCGGCTCGGCCCCACCCAACACCACGCACGCCCCCCGGACGTCGAAGTCGCCGGTGCCGGCCGGCGACCTCCGGAGTCCGCGACGCCACGACTCCGGCGGAGACCGACCGGAAACGGCGTGTGGCACCGTGGACACCGCTCCCGTGCGGGCCACTCGCATCCGGGGATCCAGGCGCCGGCGTCAACGAGCGGAGGCGACGTGCCGCGCTCGACCACCTCGCTCCTCCGCCCGGCCAGCTGGCTGACGCTGGTCCTGGGCGCCGTCTACGCCGTCCTGCTCGTGCCCGGTGTGCGGCCCACGCGCGGCTACCTCGAGCCCGTCGACTGGTGGCTCAACATGACCGTCGACGGCCTCGTCATCGTGGTCGTCGGCCTGCGCGTGCTGGCCGATCCGCGAGGCCGGGCCGCCTGGTCGTGCATGACCCTCGGGCTGGTGGCCGCGTTCGCGGGGAGCACCGCCTACTTCGCCCACTACCGGCACCTCGACCCGGTCCCGCAGGTCTCATGGGCCGACGCGGGCTGGTTGCTCTTCTACCTGCTCCTCGCCGTGGGGCTGGTCCTGCGGCTGCGCGCCCGCGCCCGCAGGATGCCGGTCAGCCTCTCGCTCGACGGGCTGATCGCCGGGCTGACCGCCGCGGCCCTCGCCGAGAACTACGTCGACGACGCCGAGGTCGCGTTCGGCGACGACGGCGCCGCGACGCTGCTCACGGCCTACCCGCTCGCCGACCTGCTGCTCCTCGCCGTGGCGGTCGCCGCCCTCGCCATGCTCGGCCGCGGCGGTGGCCTGTCGTGGTGGCTGCTCGGGGCGTCGTTCGTGACGTTCTTCGTCACCGACGTCGTCTACGCGAACCTCGTGGAGCACGACGCCTACGTCGGCGGCCACCCGGTCGACCTCGGCTGGCTCGTGGCCCGCCTGCTGCTCGTCGGCGCCGCGCTCGCCTCCCTGCGCCGGACGGAGTCCCGGCCCGTGGACCTCGAGGGCCTCAGCGTGCTCGTCCTCCCCGGCGTCTGCGGCCTCGCCGTCCTCGGGATGCTCTTCCACGGCAGCCAGGCGGGAGCCGATCCCCTCGCCGCCGTCCTCGCCCTGTGCGCCGGCGTGCTCATGATCGGCCGCACGGCACTGACCTTCCGCGAGCTGCGCGCGCTGACCGAGGCGCGCCAGCGGGCGCTCAGCGAGCGCCTCGTCGAGGCCCAGGACGACGAACGCGCCCGGATCGCCGCCGACGTCCACGACGACTCGATCCAGGCGCTGGCGGCGGTCGACCTGCGCCTCAGCGCCCTCCGCAACCGGCTCCGGGGCACGGCGCCGGAGGAGGCCGCGGCCGTGGAGACAGCACTGGACACGGTCAACGCAGCCGCCGTCCGGCTGCGCCACCTGCTGTTCGAACTGGAGACACCGGTCCTGGACGCGACGCTGGCCGAGGGGCTGCGCGACGCGGCCGCGCAGGTCTTCGACGAGTCCGGGGTGACCTGGTCGGTCGAGGAGCGGGGCAGATCCCCGCTGCCCCAGCAGGTCCGGGTGTCGGCCTACCGGATCGCCCGGGAGGCCATGGTCAACGCCCGCAAGCACGCGCAGGCCGGACGCGTCGTCGTCACCGTCGACGCGACGGACGGCGGGGTGGAGGTGCACGTCGTGGACGACGGGCGCGGCACGGCCGGCCCGGCGTCCACCGGCGAGTCGGGTCGCCGCCACTCGGGAGTCGTCGGCATGCGCGACCGGGCCGCGGCGTCCGGGGGCTGGTGGCGGTCCGGGCCCGGCCCGCGCGGGGTCGGGACGGACGTGTCGTTCTCCCTCCCGGTGCCCGCCTCGGCGTTCCCGGCCGGGACCGCCGTGCTACCGGGCGAGCCCTCGTCGGAGGACGTCGGGCGCACCGGGGACCCCCACGACGAGGTGACCCAGCATGCAGCAGCGGAGCAGGACGGGGAGCTCGCCCGAGGCGGTCCCCTTGAGGAGGTAGGCCGAGGCCCCGGCCCTGAGCAACCCCGTCCAGCTCGAGGCGTCGGCCTGCGCTGAGAAGCCGGCGACGACCGGCCGGTGCGGCAGCGCGACCAGCCGCCGCACCAGGTCCGGTCCGCCGCCGGGCATGCGGACGTCGGTCAGGACCAGGGCGGGGCGGCGCTCGTCGGCGGCGGTGACGGCAGCGTCGCCGGTGAGGGCGAGCCCGACGACCCGGAAGTCCCCCTCCTGCTCCAGGAGCGTGGCCACGGCCTGCCCCACGTGGAAGTCGTCGTCCGCGACGAGGACCGTGATCTCGCCGCGGGCGGGAGTCGGCACGCGAGCACGGTCGCGCACGGCGCGGCATCTGTCGTGGTGCGCGCGCACCGGCGTCCTAGTGCCGATGCACCATGTAAGCCCTGGTGCGGGGCCGTCCGGGCGGCCGGCCCGTGACAGACTCGGGTCGTGAGCCGGCCGGAGCCGCCCGACGGGCCGACGCCCGTCCCGGTCCGGGTCCTCGTCGTCGACGACCACCAGATGTTCGCCACCAGCCTGGCGCAGGCGCTGCAGGCCGAGCCGGACCTGCTCGTGGTCGGACAGGCGACGTCGATCCGCGAGGCCCGTGACCTCGTCGCGTCGGCCACCCCGGACGTCGTGCTCCTCGACCACCGCCTGCCCGACGGCGATGGGGTGGGCGCCATCGCCGACCTGCACCGCGTCCGCCCCTCCGTCCAGATCGTGGTGCTCACCGCCACGGCGTCGGATCGCGTCCTCGTCGCCGCCATGGAGGCCGGCGCCGCCGGCTTCATCGCGAAGACCCAACGGCTGGACGACGTGATCGCCGGCGTGCGGGCAGCGGCCGACGGCGAGTCGATGGTCAGCGCGAAGCTGCTCGGCCGGCTGCTGCCACGCCTGCAGCGGCGGACCGGTACCCCGGGCGCCGAGCTGACCGAGCGTGAACGCGAGATCCTCGACCTGCTGGCGACGGGGCTCTCCAACGCCGACATCGCCCGACGGTTGACGATCAGCGTGCACACGGTCCGCAACCACATGGCGAACCTGTCGGCCAAGCTCGGCGCGCACTCCAAGCTCGAGGTGCTGTCGATCGCCGTCCGCGAGGGTCTGGTCGACGCAGGCACCTGACGGCGGGTAGTACATCCGCACCAGACGGATTGGCACGGTCGCACCTGGTGACTGGCCCCGGTCCCCCGGAGCCTGGGAGGCAGTGTGCGCAGTCGCGCGCCGGCCTCCCCTCGCCGTCCAGGAGCGATCCCGTGCTCAGGTCCCCGTACGCCGCCGACGACGACGGGCCGGGACCGCAGGGAACGGCGGGGCACGGCCGACCACCTGCTGCGGGCGCGGCCGGCGGGGCGCCGCGGCCCGAGCGCGCCGCGTTGGTCGACCGGCTGGCCGCCGCGCTGGCACGGGCCGAGCGGTCGACCGCCGTCCTGCTCGTCGACCTCGACCACTTCCGGGTGGTCAACGCCTCCCGCGGCCACACGGCCGGCGACGAGCTGCTGACCGCGGTCGCCGCCCGGTTGCGCACCGCCGTCTCCGGCGACGACGCCGTCGTCCGGTTCGGGGACGACGAGTTCGTCGTCGTCTGCGAGGACACCGGTGAGCACTCCGCGAACGCCCTCGCCTGCTTCCTCCGCAACCTCCTGACCGAGCCCTACTGCATCGACGGTGACACCGTCCGCGTCACGGCGTCGATCGGGGTCGCGGCCGCCGGTGCGGAGGCGGCGGTCCCGGCGGCGGAGCTGCTCCGACGCGCCGACACGGCTGCCCACGCCGCCAAGCGTGCCGGCGAGGGGCAGGTGCACGTCTTCCGCCAGGAGCCGGGCGGTCGCGGAGCGGACCGGTACGAGCTGGCCGCCGAGCTCCCGGCAGCCCTGGCAGCCGGAGACCTGCACCTCGAGTACCAGCCCGTCGTCGAGCTGGGCTCGGGGTCCGTCGTCGGAGTGGAGGCCCTGGCCCGCTGGGTGCACCCCGAGCACGGGCTCGTGCCGCCGGGCGACTTCGTCGGCGTCGCCGAGCTGACCGGCCTCGCCCCCCGACTCGACCGCTGGAGTCTCCGGCGGGCCCTCGACGACATGGCCCGGCTCCGCGCCGCCGGGGCGGTGCCCGCCGGGGCCCACGTGGCGGTGAACCTGTCGGCGACCACCCTGGCCGACACCGCCCTGTTCGACGAGCTGCCGGGCTGGACCGCCCGGGCCGGGTTGCCCGCCGACCACGTCGTCCTCGAGATCACCGAGACCGCGATCATGCAGAACGCGGAGCTCGCGGCCAGGCTGCTGCACCGCCTGCGCGACCAGGGCTTCCAGATCGCCATGGACGACTTCGGCACCGGGTACAGCTCCCTGGCGCATCTCCGGGACCTGCCCATCACGGCGCTGAAGCTCGACCGCAGTTTCGTGACCGACATCGTCGAGGACCGGGATGCGCGGGCGATCGTCGCGTGGATCGTCGACCTCGCCGAGGCCCTGGGCGTGGCCGCTGTGGCGGAGGGCGTCGAGACGGCCGAGCAGGCGGCGTTGCTCCGCGAACTCGGCTGCCCGACCGCCCAGGGCTGGCTGTGGGGGCCGGCCGTCCCCGTGGCGGCGCTGCTCGACGGACCGGGGTGGGCGGGCACGCTGCGCGAACGGGTGCCCACGACCCCCCACGCCGGGACACCCGGACCCGGGCGGGCCCACGCCGACGACACGCACGGCCTGTCGAGACTCCACGAGCTCTACCGGGAGGGGACCCCGATCGACGCGATCGCGACCGCGCTCGACGCCGAGGGCTTCCGCACGCCCGCCGGACGGCGCTGGCACCCCTCCGCCGTCGCGCGCTTCATCTCCCAGGGGATCCGCCGCCGCGCCGGACACGTTGGCCGGTGGCCGTCCGGTGGGCTGTCGCGTCCTCGCTGAGGTCTCCCGGCCGGGATCGTCCTCGCGGGAGGAGGCGCGACAGCGGATCCGGCCGACCATCTCCGGCAGGTCACACCCACCCGAGGGGAGCTCGTCATGGCATCCGTCTCTGCGCGGGAGAACCGGGAGATCGAGGCGGCCAACGCCTCCGGCAGGACCCCGGTGGTCCTCGTCCACGGCCTGTGGCTGCTGCCGAGCAGCTGGGCCAGGTGGGCCGAACTGCTCGAGCAGGCCGGCTACGCGCCGCTGACGCCGGACTGGCCGGATGACCCCGAGACGGTCGAGGAGGCCCGGGCGCACCCGGAGGTCCTCGCCGGGAAGACCCTCGCGCAGATCGCCGACCACACCACCGAGGTCATCGGGGCGCTGCAGCGCAAGCCGGTCGTCATGGGCCACTCGACCGGCGGCCTGGTGGCGCAGATGCTCGCGGGGCGGGGCCTGGCCGCGGCCACGGTGGCCATCGACCCGGGCGTCTTCCGCGGCGTCCTGCCGCTGCCGGTCTCCGTGCTCAAGGGCGTCGGCCCGTTCCTGCTGGATCCGCGCACCCGCCGCCGCGCGATCACGCTGACCTTCGACCAGTTCACCTACGGCTGGGCGAACGCCCTCGACGCGGCGGAGGCCAGGGAGCTCTACGACACCTTCCACGTCGCCGGCTCCGGGATCGCCCTCGTGCAGATGGGCAACGCCAACCTCAACCCGTGGACCGAGGCCAAGGTCGACACCACGAACCCCGACCGCGGGCCCCTGCTGATCCTCGACGGGGAGCGGGACCACACGATCCCGTGGGCCATCGCGCACGCCGCCTACCGGCGGCAGCGGCGCAACCCCGGCGTGACGGAGATCGTGCAGGTCCCGAACCGGGGCCACTCCCTCACGATCGACCACGGTTGGCGGGAGGTCGCCCAGACCGCGGTGGACTTCGTCGGCCGGTTCACCGCGCCGCAGCGCGACGACACCTCGCACCCCGCCGGACGGTGACGGAGCCACTGGGACACCGGCCGGCTCAGCCGCCGCGCAGCGCCTGCACGATCCCCGCGTGCCCCCGCGCCAAGGCGTGGTCGAGCGCGGTGCGCCCGTCGGCGTCCCGGATCAGGGGATCGGCGCCGGCGGCGAGCAGGATCCGGACGATCTCCTGGTAGCGCGGCGACCCGTCGCCGTAGACGACCGCCTCCAGCAGCGCCGTCCACCCCGGGTCGTTGACGTGGTTCACGTCGATGCCGGTCTGCACCACCCGGCGCACGTAGTCGACGTGCCCGCGCTCGGCCGCCGGGATGACCGACACCCCGCCGAACCGGTTGCGGATGGTCAGGTCCGGCCCGGCCGGCAGCAGCACCTCGAGCATCGCCACGCTGCCGGTCACCCCGGTCACCAGCCACGGGGTGTCGTGCCGGCCGTCGAGGGCGTCGGGGTCGGCGCCCAGCGCGACCAGCAGCCGGGCGACGTCCACGCGGTCGTTCGCGGCGGCCAGCAGCAGCGGCGTCCGGCCCTGGGCGTCCCGCGTCTCCAGGCCCGCGCCGGCGCGCAGCGCGAGGGCGACCCGGTCGGCGTCCCCGGCGGCCGCGGCCTCCAGGAGCTGTCCGGCGGGGTCCGCGGGCGGGCCGGCCTCGAGCGCCGCCTGCAGCGTCGCGGCCACGGCGTCCTGGCCGCGCGACCGGGCGTGCTGCAGCGGCGGGATGCCGTCGCGGACCGGGGCGAGCGCGACGTCGGTGCCGCGGGCGACGAGCAGCCGCACCGTGTCGACGTAGCGCTGGCCGCCGTCCCCGTAGATCACCGCCTCGTGCAGGGCGGTGAAGCCCGGCCGGTTGACGTGGTCCACGGCGATCCCGGCCTGCAGCAGCCGCCCGACGACGTCCGCGTGGCCCCGCTCCGCGGCCCGGATCAGCCCCGTCCCGTTGAAGCGGTCCAGCGCGGCGAGGTCGGCGCCCGCGGCGAGGGTCAGCTCCAGCAGCTCGCGGTGACCCTCGCTCGTGGCGATCAGGTAGGCGCTCTGCCGGGTGCCGTCCTGGGCGTTCACGTCGGCGCCGGCGGCGATCAGGTCCCGGGCCCGGGGGACGTCGTCGGCCCAGGCCGCCGCGATCAGCGCGGTGTCCAGAGCCTGCTGCTCCTCGGGGGTGCGCGGCGGGGGCGCGGCCGGGGCGGGCTCGGGGCTCGGCGCGGCGGACGACGACGGCGGTGGTGCCGGGGTGCCGGCCGGGGTGCTCGTCGACGTGCCGGCCGCCCGCTCCGGGGCCGGCGGGTCCTGCCCGCAGCCGGCGAGCGCCACCACGGCGAGGGCACCCGCCGCCCACCGTGCGGCCCTCATCGCGGCAGCGGCAGGGCGACCACCTGGTACGGCGGCTCCGCGACCGGCTGCTCGTCGAACTTGCTGTCGACCAGCAGCAGACGCCCGCGGGCCTCCTTGCCCGTGGTGAACACCCGGCTCGGGTCGGTGGGGGTCTCCTCCAGCAGCGCGGCCGAGCGCGCGTGCGGGTCCAGCCGCAGCGTGGTGATCACCCGGGCGAAGTTGCGGATGACGACCAGCTCCGATCCGCGCAGCACGAGCCCGTCGGCGTTGGTGAGGACGGCGCCGCCCGTGTCGATCTCCGCGACCTGGCGCGAGCGCAGGTCGAAGCGCCACAGCTGACCGGTGGTGCCCTGGGCGACGACCAGCGCCCGGCGGTCCGGGGAGACGACGATCCCGCCCAGGTTGAAGGAGTTCGGGCCGATCTGCACGGGGATCGTGCCGGTGGCGTCCGCCCAGCGGCTGACCCCCCACTGCCCGTGCTCGCGGGCGACGCGGAAGACCTGCGGGTCGTTGGAGTTCGTGAAGTACGCGGCACCGTCGGGGCCGATGGCCACGTCGTTGAGGAAGGCGTCCGGCTCGTCGACGCGCAGCGCCGCCAGCAGGGTGCCGTCGGCGTCGTAGACCCACAGGTCGGGCCGGTCGTTGCCCAGTCCGTTCGGCCCGCCCGCGATGTAGACGCGGCCCTGCCGGTCGGTGGTGATGCCGCGGGCGGTGGTGCGGTCGTCGGCGCCCTCGGGCAGCCACTCCTCGGTCCGGCCGGTGCGGACGTCCCCGCGGTGGATCTCCCCGCCGGTCACCTCGCTGACGTAGAAGGTGCGCTCGCGGCGGTCCACGCCGATGCCCTCGAACCGCGAGCCACCCGGCTCGTCGCCGTCCAGCACGTAGGTCGCCGGCCCGCGGGGGTCGCCGCCGTCCGCGGCGGCCGGGGACGCGCCGACGAGCACCGGCACGGCGAGGGCGAGGGCGGTGACGGGGACGAGCAGACGGCGCACGGCATCTCCCGGGGTCGAGGTGGGAGCTCCACGGTGCCGCCCCGGCGGCGCCGCGGGCATCGGGCGATCGGTCATCCGCGGGATGGCCGAACGGATGATGCCGCGGGCGCCCCGCAGGTCGTAGCGTCGACCGGTCATGGACGAGGTGCCCGAACGCCGCCGCGGCGTGCGCGGCATCCTGGCCGGCGACGCCCGGCTCGACCGGTGGCTGGACGTCGTCCTCGTCGTCCTCACCCTGGCCTCCGCCGCCCGCTACGTGGACGGGCACGGGCTCGGCGACCGCGCGCCGGCGGTGCTGGGGGCCGCGGCCCTGCTGGTCGCCTGCGCCCTCGCCCGTCCCCGGTCCGCCCGGCGCGGAGCCGGGCCGTCGGCGGCGGCCTGGTGCCTGGGGCTGGTGCTGATCTGGGCCGTGCTGCTCGCGCTGGCGCCGTCGTTCGCCTGGATCGCGGTGCCGCTGTCCTTCGTCGCCCTGCGCGCGCTCGCCTTCCCCGCGGCGTGCGCGCTGATCGCCGCGATGACCGTCGCCGTCGTGGTCACCTGGACCCGGATGAACGGGGAGGTGGACCTGACCGTCGTCACCGGCCCCGCCTGCGTCGCCGTCCTCACCGTGGTGGCCTACCGGGCGCTGGAGCGCGAGGCGCTGTCCCGGCAGCGGCTGGTGTCCGAGCTGGAGGAGGCCCAGGGCGACCTCGCCGAGGCCCAGCACAGCGCCGGCGTGCTGACCGAGCGGACCCGGCTCTCCCGGGACATCCACGACAGCGTCGCCCAGGCGCTCTCCAGCATCAACCTGCTGCTCCAGGCGGCCGAGCAGGCCTGGACCACCCGGCCCGACGCCGCGCGGGAGCACGTCGCGCAGGCCGCGGTCGCCGCGCGCGACGGCCTGGAGGAGGTGCGCCGCGTGGTGCGCGACCTCGCGCCGCCCGAGCTGGGCAGCGCCGGCAGCGGCCCGGCGCTCGTGGCCGCGCTGCGCCGCACCTGCGAGCGGGCGGTGCGCGGCAGCGGCGTACGGGTCGACGTGCACGTCGACGGGGTCCCGGTCGACGTCCCCGCCGACGTGGCCACCGCCCTGCTGCGCACCGCCCGCGGCGCCCTGGCCAACGTGGTGGAGCACGCCGACGCGACGACGGCGACGGTCTCGCTGAGCTACCAGGCCGACGCCGTCTCCCTCGACGTGCGGGACGACGGCGCGGGCTTCGACCCGCGTCGCGTCGGCGCCTCCGGTGCGCGGGGCCGCGGGCTGTCCGGCATCCAGGACCGCGCGGCGCAGTTCGGCGGCACCCTCGCCGTCGAGGCCGCCCCCGGCGAGGGCACCGCCCTGGCCTTCTCCATCCCGCTCGGGGGCGCCGGTGCCCGACGCTGAGCCGGGGCTGCGGATCGTGCTCGTCGACGACCACCCCGTGGTGCGCGCCGGCCTGCGCGCGCTCCTCGAGGGCCAGGCCGACCTGGCGGTCGTCGGGGAGGCCCGCGACGCGGAGAGCGCCGAGGAGGTGGTGCGGCGCGCCCGCCCCGACGTCGTCCTCATGGACCTCAACCTGGGCGCCGGTGCCGGCGGCGCGGCCGCCACCGCCGCCCTGCGGGCGCTGCCCGACCCGCCGCGGGTGCTGGTGCTGACCACCTACGTCAGCGAGGCCGACATCCTCGCCGCCCTGGACGCCGGCGCGGCCGGCTACCTGCTCAAGGACGCCCCGCCCGAGGAGCTGTTCCGCGGGGTCCGCGCCGTGGCCCGCGGGACGACGGTGCTCGCCGCCGAGGTGGCCGGCGTGCTGGTGCGCCGCGCCCGCTCCCCCGAGCCGGCCCTCACCGAGCGGGAGGTGCAGATCCTCGGGCTGCTCGCCGACGGCCTGGCCAACAAGGAGATGGCCCGCCGGCTGCTGGTCAGCGAGGCGACCGTCAAGTCCCACCTCTCGCACATCTACGCCAAGCTCGGCGTCGACAGCCGCGCCGGCGCGGTCGCGAAGGCCATCGAGCAGCGGATCATCCGCAACTGACGACCGGAGTCGCACATCCGAGAACTCCCGTGACTCCCGCGGGGCCCGCCCCTAGCGTTCCTCCCGGCAGGAGCCCGGCGGCACCCGCCGGCGCTCGTCCGCGACCCTCGCGAAGGGATCGAGCGATGCCGTTCTTCATCGGCTCCCGGGGACGCATCCACCACTCCGCCTGGCTGCCCGAGGGCGACGTCCGCGCCGTCGTGGTGTTCTGCCACGGCGGGTTCGGCGAGCACCTGGGGCTCTACGAGCCGCTCGCCCGGCGGCTCACCGCCGACGGCGTCGCCGTCCACGCGCTGGACGCCATCGGCCACGGGCGCAGCGACGGGGAACGCGACCTCATGGCGTCGTGGGACGAGTACGTCGACGACGCGCGCATCCTGGCCAACCTCGCCCGCGCCCAGCACCCGGACCGGCCGCTGGTGCTGATGGGCCACTCCGGCGGCGGCCTGGCCGCGCTCCTGCTCGCCCAGCGCTCCCCGCAGCTGGCGCAGGCGCTCGTGGTCTCCGCGCCGCCGGCCCGGCCGCTGCCCTGGGTGGAGGCCGAGTTCGGGGCCGGCAGCGAGGAGGTCGAGTCACCCGACCCGAGCCGGATGTTCAGCACCCACCCCGAGTACCTGGACGCGCTGCTGCACGACCCGCTGGTCCACCGCGGCCCCGTGCCGCGGCAGACCATGGTGGCGGTGATGCAGACCTGGCCGGAGGTGGCGGCCGCGCTGGCCGAGGGGCGCCCGTCCATCCCGGTGCTGGTCCTGCACGGCGAGGACGACCCGATGGTCCCGGTCGACGACTCCCGCGCCCTCGTCGCCCAGCTCCCCCGGGCGACGCTGCGGACCTTCCCCGGCGACCTGCACGACGTCCTCAACGAGCACGACCGCGACGCCGTGCACGACGTGGTCGCCGCGTTCGTCCGGGAGCACGCCGGGCGGTCCGCCGTCCAGGCCTGAGCCGCGTGTCCGCCGGAAGCGGCACGCGCGGTCGCCGACGAGGCCCTCTGCTGGTGAGGAGCACGCGTCAGGTGATCGAGCCGATGCCCAGCAGTTCGCGGATGCGCAGGGCGTTGGTCTCGAACCGCGGGTCCTTGCGCGTGGTGAGGGTGCGCGGGTGCGGGAGCCCGACCTCGAGGACCTCGTTGACCCGCCCCGGCCGCGCCGACATCACGACGACGCGGTCGGACATGTAGACGGCCTCGTCGATGTCGTGCGTGACGAGCAGGACGGTCTTCTCCCCGCCGGCGCAGATCCGCAGCATCTCGTCGTTCAACTGCTCCCTGGTGATGTGGTCCAGGGCCCCGAACGGCTCGTCGAGGATGAGGATCGCCGGGTCGAACAGCAGCGCCCGGCACAGCGCCGCGCGCTGCTGCATGCCTCCGGACAGCTCCCGGGGGTAGGACCCCGCGAAGGCGGTCAGACCGACCATGGCCAGCAACTCGTCGACGCGCGCCCGGTGGTCGCGCCGCCGAGCGCCGCCGAGCAGGTCCACCGGGAGCAGGACGTTGTCGCGCACGGTGCGCCACGGCACCAGGGCCGGCGTCTGGAGCATCATCCCGACGTCGCGACGGGCCGCACCGACCGGCTGCCCGCTGACCGAGACGGTCCCGGCGGTGGGCTCCTCCAAGCCCAGCACCATCTTGAGGAGGGTGCTCTTCCCGCAGCCGCTCGGGCCGAGCAGGCTGACGAAGGAGCCCTCCTCGATCGCCAGGGACACGCTCGACACCGCGTCGACGACGCCCTTGCGCGTGCGGAAGGTCTTGGACACCTGGGAGATCTCGATCGCGAGATCCCGCCGGGTGAGCTGCTCAGTCACGATCGCCCGGGTGGTAGACGACGCACTCCAGCCGGGTGGGGTTCCAGCCGTTGACCGGGTTGCGCTCCTGCGGGCAGGCGCTGATCGCCACGAGCACGTCCATCTCGGCGCGCAGATCGATGTAGTCGCCGGCCTTCGAGGGCGGCTCCGCGATCTCGGCCCGCCCGTCGGGATGGTGGATCACGTTCATGAAGGGAGTGAAGGCACCGGGGATCTCCTTCATCCCGATGCCGTACGGCCGCAGAGCCGCGGTCAGGTTGTCCCGGCAGTTCAGCGTGCCCGGCACGCCGTAGCGGATCAGGTTCATCTCCTGGGTGCACATGAGGGCACCCGGGTAGTTCCGGCCCACCCGGTCGTCGATGATCGTGAACATCGGGTTGCAGTCGTCGGTGTAGACGACGTGCCCCTGCCGCGGGTTGTACGTGCCGTTGAGCAGCATCGTGGACTCGCCGTTGAGGCGTTCCTGGTGGTCGTGCAGGTTGAACGCCACCAGGTCCGCGACCTGCTGCCCCTCCGAGTCCACGATCCGCAGCACGTTCGACGCCCGCATGGTGAAGGCGCCGTAGCCGCGGGCGGGGATGTCGATGCGCTGTAGCACCGCTCCGGGCACGGTGGGGATACCGGCTGACATGGCTTCCGCCCTCGCTCACTGGTCGCGTCCGGGGTTGGGTCCCCCGGAACCGGCGCCGTCCTCACGCGCGGTTCCACGGGGTGATCACGTACTCGACCACTCGGACCAGGTTGAACAGCGCGAGGCCGATGACGGCGAGGCCGAGGACGCCGGCCCACATCATCTCGGGCTGCAGCTGTGCGCTGCCCCGCAGGATCACGAACCCCAGCCCGGCGTCGGAGGCGACGAACTCCGCCACGACCGCGCCGATGACGGCGAGCGCGATCGACACCCGGGCGCCCGCCAGGAAGTGCGGGATCGCCGACGGCAGGGAGATGTACCGGACGGTGCGCCAGCGTGCGGCGCCGATCCCGCGGGCGAGCTCGGACACCTCGCGCTGCACGCTGCCGATCCCCGCCAGCGTGTTGACCAGGATCGGGAAGAAGGACACGAGGATGACGATGGCGACCTTCGGCGCGTCCCCGAACCCGAGCCAGATGACCAGCAGCGGGGCCACTGCCACGACCGGCGTCACCTGGGTGACGACCAGCAGCGGGAGGAACATGTCCCGCAGGAGCGGGACGAGGGTGAACACGACCGCCAGGGCCACCGCGGCCAGCATCGCGATGAGGAAGCCCATCCCGACCACGCGGAGGGTGGCCGCGGCGCCCTCGAGCAGCACGTCCGGGTTCTCGACCGCGTAGTCGACGATGTCGGTCGGCGGCGGCAGCGCGATGGAGTCCGGGTGCACCACGCCCGCCCAGTACTGCCAGAGGGCCGCGACCAGCGCCAGGCCGACGAGGGCCTTCAGCCCCGCCAGCACCCTCCGCGGGACCATCTCAGCCGAGGTACTCGTTGGTGAAGAGGTCCTCGATCGGCACCTCGGTGGTCTGGCCGCCGTAGGTCACCATGAGCTCCTGCGTGGCTCGCCACCGGTCCTCGGACATCTGCAGGCCGACGCCCTGGTCGTCGGAGAAGAACGGGTCGAGCGCCTCGATCTCGGCGGCGAAGTACGCCTCGTCCCCGCGGTCGTCGGCGGCCGTGAGCCGTGCCGCCTCCTGCGGGTCCGCGAGGGTGTCGTCGAGCCCCTGCTGGACGGCGGCCAGCACGTCCCGGGCGACGTCGGCGTTGTCGGCCAGCCAGTCGGTGTTGGCGACGATGACCGTGCCGTAGGAGTCGATGCCGTGCTCGAACCACGGGATCATGGTGATGTCCTCGAGGTTCACGAACTCCTGGGCGAAGCCGCCGATCGCGTCGACCTGGCCGCTCTGCAGGGACGGGACGCGCGTCTCGAAGGACATTCCCACGAAGTCGACCGCGTCCCGTGACACGCCGTTGGCCTCGAGGAACGCCGGGAGCAGCGCCGTCGTGGCTGCCTGCTGCGCGTCCCCGTAGGACCTGCCGGCCAGGTCCTGAGGGGTCGCGATCCCCGAGTCCGCCAGCGCCACGGTGACGGTGGGAGTCCGCTTGAGGATCACGCCCACCGCGGTCATCTCGGCCCCGGAGCCGATCCCGACGGAGACCGCACCAGCATCGGCCAGGCCCATGTCGGCACGGCCGGCCGACACCAGTTGGACGGTGGCCGCGCCGCCCTGGCCCGGCTCGATCTGCACCGCCAGGTCCCGGTCGCCGAAGTACCCCTCCTCCTGGGCGACGTAGAGGGGGGCGTGCAGGCCGTCGACGGCGAAGTCGAGCAGGAAGGTGACCTCGGACTGGCCCCCCGAGCCCGAGCCCGAGTCGCCGTCGTCATCGCCCCCGCCACAGCCGGCGACCGCGAGCACCAGGGCAACGGATGTGAGGATGCTGAGCCGTCTCCGCATGGGATGCTCCGCTTCAGAGGACTGGGGCGGAAGTCTCTTGCGACCAAGATGACCCGTCAAGGCCTCTCGGCACGCCCATCTCCGTGCCGGTGGGAGCACCGGATCCGCCACGGCCGAGCGCCCACGGGGGGAGGCTGCGGTGACGGGAGCTCCGAGCGCCCGGGCGGTCGTCGCGGAGATGCTCCGGCCCAGCAGATGGGTGACGACACGCACCTCGACGAGCTGATCGCGGCTGACCCGTCACGCGAAGTCGGCCGCGGTCATCCCGTCCGGGTGGCCGGGCGGCCACTGCACCAGCTCGATCCGGTTGCCGTCGGGGTCGGTGATCCAGCCGGTGAGGAAGTCCGCGGACCCGTCGGGCGAGGACGGGTCGGCGACCTCGATCCCCCGCGCCCGCAGCTCGCCCACCGTGGCCGCCATCGACTCCACCTGGACGACGAGGTGGCTCAGCCCGGAACCCGGCTCGCCGACCGCGTCGGGGTCGTGGACCAGCTCGAGCGACACGACGTCGTCGTCCGGCAGCTTCAGCATCGTCAGCTGCCCGGCCGGGCTGTCCGGCACCCGGCCGACCACCTCGTAGCCGACGGCGGTGTAGAACGCCAGGGCCCGATCGGGGTCCGCGACCCGCAGGCCGACGTGCAGCGTCCTCACCGCTCCTCGCCCCCGGTCCGCCGGACGCGGTAGCGCAGGTGCAGGACGCGGTGCTCGGGGTCGGTGTCGGAGGCCTCCAGCGTGCGGGTGAGCTCCAGCTCGGTCGGCCCCGCCGGGAGGTGGTCGAACAGCCGCCGTCCCGCGCCGAGGAGCACGGGCACCACGTGCAGTTCCATCTCGTCGAGCTCCCCGGCCCGCAGCAGCGCCTGCGCGGCCCCGGCGCCCAGCACCGCCACGTCGGCGTCGCCGGCGGCAGCGCGGGCCTGCGCGGCGCAGTCGCGGACGTCGGTGGCGTAGCGGACGCTGCCCGGCGGCGGCTCCGGCGGCACGGAGTGCGTCAGCACGAACACCGGGACGCCGTCGTGGTGGTCGCCCTGCCACCGACCGGCGTGCTCGTACGTGCGGCGGCCGGCGATCACCGCACGCGTCGCCATCGACTCCGCGAACACCTGGCCGCTCGGCCCGGGTCCGAGGCGGTGGTCGAGCCAGTTGAACAGCCGGAAACCCCCGGCGCCCATCGGCGCGTCCACGCCGTCGTCCGGGCCGACGACGAAGCCGTCGAGCGACAGGGTCATGTCCAGCCGGATCACGCAGTGCAGACCCGCCGCGGGCCCGGAACTGGTCGGGTCAGGCGCCGCCCGCCGGCGCCTCGACCGCCGCCCGGAGTCGGCCGAGGCCCCTCTCGAAGTCCGGGCCCACCATGGCGTCCATCGACCTGACCATGCCCATCAGCCGGACGGCGAGCGTCCGGCGACCGAGCATCGTCCAGGTGACCCGCGAGCCGCCGGAGTCGGGGGCGATGGCGAAGATGATCTCGTCGTGGGCCTTGAACGGCTTCTCGAAGACCAGGTCGATGCGCACCCGGGAGGGCTCGGCGGCCTCGACGACGGTCATCCGGCCCGCGCCGGCCTTGCGGTTGCCCGACCAGGCGTAGGCGGCGCCGACGCCGGACCCGGCGCCGGAGTACTCACGGCGCATGGCCGGGTCGATGTCCTCCCACGGCGACCACGCCGGCCAGCGGTGGAAGTCGACGATCTCCTCGTACACGCGCTGGGGTGGAGCGGCGATCGTCGCCGACCTCTCGACGGTGTACGTGTCGGTCGCCATGGCGGCGGAGCGTAAGCGTCCGTCGGGACGTGGGCCACGGCTCCGTGCGGCGGTCACCCGGGGGCGTGCGCCGCCAGCCAGGCGGCCCGCCGGCGGGGCGAGGCCTGGGCCAGCCAGGCGTCCTGCACCACCTCGGCCAGCTCCTGCCGGGTGATCTCCCCCAGCCGGCTCGCCCGCACCAGCACCGACGGGTGGCCGTCGAAGTGCGGGGTGGTGAAGAACGGCGTCGACTCGTCCTGGACCAGGGCCAGCTTGTCGGCCTCGGACTCCACCCAGAACACGATCACGTCGGGCAGCTTCTCCCCCGTCGCCGGGTCCACGGCGTCCGGCCGCGGCGTCCGGAAGAAGACGAAGGACTTGCTCCCGACCTGGTAGACGGCGTTGCCCTTGCCGCCGTGGACGACGGTCACGTGCGGCATCGCCTGCGCGAGCTCGTGCACGTCCTCGACGCGCGCCGGCCGGTCAGCGGTCACGGCGGGCAGCGTAGGAGCGGACGCGGCGACGGCACAGCACAGAAATCCCCGCCGGAGCTGTCGTATCCGCGGGGCCGGTGACGACCACCGGGCGCGTCACCCACCACGGGTGGCGATCCGACGAGGAGGACGACGTGAGGTACGTGATCCTGATGCAGGTCGACCCGGCCGTGCTGGAGCAGCTCACCCAGGAGCAGCAGCAGGCGATCGGCGAGGGCCACGGCGCGTTCATGGCCGCCACCAAGGAGAGCGGCGAGTTCATCGCCACCCAGGCGCTGGGCGACCCGAGCCGGTCCAAGGTCGTCCGCGGCGGCGACCGCCCCGAGGTCACCGACGGCCCCTTCGTCGAGGCGAAGGAGTTCATGGGCGGCTTCTACCTGGTCGACGTCGAGGACGAGGCGCGCGCCGTCGAGCTCGCCCTGCAGATCCCCGACGCGCGGATCCCCGGCCTGGCCCTGGAGATCCGCCCGGTGGTGTTCGCCGACCTCGGCGACGGATGACCACCCCCGACGAGGGTCTGTGGCGCGAGCTGGCACCACAGACCCTCGCCCGGCTGCTGCGCACCTACGGCCGCGACCAGTTCGACCTCTGCGAGGACGCCGTCCAGGAGGCCCTCCTCGACGCGCACCGGCAGTGGGCCGCCGAGCCGCCCGGCGACCCGCGGGCCTGGCTGGTCGCGACCGCGCGCCGCCGGTACGTCGACCGGGTCCGCAGCGACGTCCGCCGGCGGGACCGCGAGGAGCGCGAGGCCCGGCTCGCCGCGCCGCTGCAGACCGCGGCGCAGCAGAGCGACGACGCCCTCCTGCTGCTCCGGCTCTGCTGCTCCCCCGACCTGCCGCGGCCGCAGCAGGTGGCCCTGACCCTGCGCGCCGTCGCGGGCCTCAGCACCGCGCAGATCGCCAACGCCTACCAGCTCCCCGAGGCGACCATCGCCCAGCGGATCACCCGCGCCAAGCGCCGGCTCGCCGAGGGCGGCGCGCTGCACCGGCCGGCAGCGCCGGGTGACCGGCTCGGGCCGGTGCTCGACGTCCTGTACGTCATGTCCACCGAGGCCCACCACACGACCACCGGCGCCCCGGCCCGCGACGCCGACCTCGCGGCGGAGGCCATCCACCTCGCCCGGCTGCTCCGGCGGGCGGTCCCCGGCTCCACCGAGGTCGCCGGGCTGCTCGCGCTCATGCTGCTCACCGAGGCCCGGCACCCCGCCCGGGTCGGCCCGGGCGGGCGGCTCGTCCCGCTCGACGAGCAGGACCGCACGCGGTGGGACGGCGCCCTGGTGGCCGAGGGCCTGGCGCTGCTCGACGCCGTGACCCCCGGCGCCGTCCCCGGCCCCTACCTGCTGCAGGCCTGCATCGCCGGGCTGCACGCCGCGGCGCCGGACACCGCCTCGACCGACTGGGCCGAGATCCACCTGCTCTACATGCTGCTCGAGCGGCTCACCGAGGGCCGCAACCCGACGGTCGCGCTCAACCGGGTCGTCGCCCAGGCGATGGTGGCGGGCCCGGCCGAGGCCTTGACCGCCCTCGACGCCCTGGTCGCGGAGCACCCCCGCCTGGCCCGCGTCGACGCCGTCCGGGCCCACCTGCTCGAACGGCTGGGCCGCACCGGGGAGGCCGCCGGCGCCTACCGCCGGGCGGTCGCGGCCACCGTCAACGTCGCCGAGCAGCGCCACCTCCGTGACCGGCTGCGCCGGCTGGAGGCGACCCGAGACTGACCGCCGGGCCCCCGGCCGTGCTGCGATGGCCGTGTCCGCCCGTTCCCGAGGAGGCGCGCACCGTGGAGCGGTCCTTCGTCGTCACCGGCGCCGCCCAGGGTGTCGGCCGGGCCATCGCGGAGGCGCTGGCCGCCGAGGGCGCGGTGGTCGTGCTCGACACCACCGAGCCCGCGTGGCAGCACGAGCAGGTCGAGTTCCTCGCCGGCGACGCCGCCGACCCCGCCGTCACCGTCCGCGCGGCCGAGCGCGCGGAGGCCGCCGCCCCGCTGACCGGCTGGGTGAACAACGCCGCCGTCTTCCGCGACGCCGACCTGCGCTCCGCGACCGCCGGCGAGGTGCTCGGGCTGATCACCGCGAACCTCGCGCTCGCCGTCACCGGCTGCTCCACCGCGGTGCACCACTTCCTCGCCCACGGCCGCGGCGGCGCGATCGTCAACGTCAGCTCACACCAGGCCCAGCGCCCGGTCCGCGGCGCGCTGCCCTACGCCACCGCCAAGGCCGCGGTCGAGGGCCTGACCCGGGCGGTGGCCGTCGACCACGGGCCCGACGGCATCCGCACCAACGCCGTGGCGCTCGGCTCGATCAGCACCGCCCGCTCCGAGCGGTACCGCGCCGAGCACCCGGAGGTCGACGCGCAGATGGCCGACCTGCACCCGGTCGGCCGCGCCGGGACGCCCGCGGAGGTCGCCGCCGCCGTCGTCTTCCTGCTCTCCCCCGCCGCCGGCTTCGTCAACGGCGCGGTGCTGCCGGTCGACGGCGGCCGCGCGGTCAACGGACCCGACCCCGAGGCGCGCTGACGGCCGGGTGCGGATCAGGTCGGGCGGCCCAGCCAGCGCAGCACGGCCAGCACGCGCCGGTGGTCGTCGTCGGACTCGTCGATGCCCAGCTTGAGCATGATGTGCGCGATGTGGGTCTCCACCGTCTTGAGCCCCACGAACAGCGCGGTGGCGATCCCGCGGTTGGACCGGCCCTCGGCCATCAGCCGCACGACGTCGCGCTCCCGCTCGGTGAGGGTGTCCAGCGCCCGCAGGGTGTCGCGCTGGGCCGACAGGACGGCGACCAGCTCGGGGTCGACCACCGACCCGCCGGCGGCGACGGTGCCGACCGCGTCGGCCAGCGCCCGCTCGTCGGCGACGCGCTCCTTGAGCAGGTAGCCGGTGCCGCGCCCGGCCGCGAGCACGCGCAGCGCCGAGGGCACCGACACGTACATCGACAGCAGCAGCACGCCCACCGGAGACCCCCGCGCGCGCAGGGTCTCCAGCGCCCGGACCCCCTCGTCGGTGTGCGTCGGCGGCATCCGGATGTCGACCACCGCGGCGTCCAGGGAGTCGGCTGCGGCCACGGCGAGCAGGTCCTCGGCCGTGCCCACCGCCGCGACGACGTCCAGCCCGCAGCTGTCCAGCACCTGGCTGACGCCCCGGCGGACCAGCACGGAGTCGTCGGCGACCGCGACGCGCAGGCTCACGGCTCCGCCCGGGGCAGGCCGGCCGGCTCCGCGGCCGGCGCCGGCCGCGGCGCGGGGACGGCGGCCGCGAGCGGGAGGACGACGGTGAGCCGGGTGCCGCGCGCCGGTGGGCTGTCCACGCGGAGGGAGCCGCCGACGGCCTCGACCCGGTCGGCGAGCCCGCGCAGCCCGGAGCCGTCCGGGTCGGCCCCGCCGGTGCCCCCGTCGACCACCGTCACCTCCAGCCGGTCACCGTCGGCGCGGGCCCGGACCGAGCAGGAGGCGGCCAGGGAGTGCTTGGCCGCGTTGGTCAGCGCCTCGGCGGCGGTGAAGTACGCCGTCGCGGCGACCACCTCGGGCAGCGCGGCGGGCACGTCGACGTCCACCTCCACCGGCAGGGGGCTGCGCGCGGCGAGCTCCCGCAGCGCCGGCTCCAGCCCGCCCTCGGTGAGGACGCTGGGGTGGATGCCGCGCGCCAGCTCGCGCAGCGACCCCAGCGCCTGCGCCAGCTGGTCCGCGGCGTCGGCCAGCTGCCCGGTCAGCGCGTCGTCCCCGCGGGCGCGGGCCTGGGCGTGCGCGATCCGCAGGCTCACGGCCAGCGCCACCAGCAGCTGCTGGGAGCCGTCGTGCAGGTCCCGCTCGATGCGCCGGCGGGCGGCGTCCCCGGCCTCCACGATGCGCGCTCGGGACTGCTGCACCTCGCGCAGCGACGCCTGCAGGTCGCGGGTGAGCCGCTCGTTGTCGGCCGCCAGCCGCAGCGCCGCGGCCAGCGACTCCAGCAGGGGGCGGCTCTCCGCGAGCGCCGGGTCGTGGAGCACCAGCGCCACCGGCCGCTCCGCCGTCCCCACCAGCAGCCGGGCCAGGTCGGGGTCGAGCCGGTCGGGGTCGACCCGCCGCCCGGCGCTGTCGCGGTGCACCCGGTCCCCGTCGTCCCACCACAGCAGCCGCATCCGCGGGTCGCCGACCGCCGCGCCGAGCGCCTCCTCCCACGCCGCCCGGTCCGGCCCGCCGCCGGCGGCCGCCACCAGGTCGACGACCCGGCCGCGCATCGCCCGCAGGTGCACCAGGCCGGCGACGTAGGCCAGCGGGATGGCGCAGATGATCGGTTGCTCCAGGTACTGCGAGTTGACGCCCCAGACCTCGATGCCGAAGAACGCCTGCAGGTCGAAGCCGAGGCTGAGCGCGGTCCAGGCGGCGAAGGCCAGCGGCATGAGGAAGGCCACCGAGCGCAGCGGCGCGCTGCTGCGCGCCCAGCGGACCAGGACCAGGACCAGCGCCGCGGCGTAGAGCACGGCGTGCATCCACTGCCCGGTGACCTCGTGCAGCGTCGCCATGAGCTCGGGGTCGGCGGGCAGCGCCAGGGGGTTGGGGACGCAGTCGCACCAGCCCCAGGTGCCGGCGTCGATGAAGAAGGCGCGGAGCAGCGACCGTCCGGTGTAGAGCAGCAGCAGCCCGGCGACCACGGCCCGGGCCCACACGTCGCCCAGCCGGCCGCGGGGGTAGGCCAGCGCGATCCAGGGCGCGAGCGCGTCGACCCACCCCTGCAACGCGAACAGCAGCGACCAGGACGCGTGCTCGGACATGAGGGACAGGCCCAACGTGCCGACGAAGCGGGAGTAGGCGACGGCGAGCATGAGGACGGCGGGCGTGCGGCGCGGCGACAGCCGCCACACCAGCGCCGCGCAGACGGCGTAGACGATCCCGACGGCGGCGTCGAACACCTGGTAGCCCAGCTGGGGCCGGAACGCGCTGGTGGCGAACGGGATCTGCCCCAGGACGTTGCCGACGACGGCGACGACGACCCCGCCGGCGAACAGGGCGTCGACCGGCCGCGGCCGGTGACCGGTCCGGACGAGCGTCATCCCAGCACCTCCCGCACCGCGGCCGGCGAGAGGTCCGCCTTGCTCAGGAACCCCTCGGCGCCGGACGCCTCCACCCGCCCGCCGTAGTCCCGGCGGTCCCGGCTGGAGATCAGCACCACGGCCGCCCCCGAGCGTTGCAGCACCGGCACCAGGTCGAAGCCCTCGCCGTCGGTCAGCATCACGTCGAGCAGCACCAGGTCGGGCCGCAGGTCGGCGGTGATCGCCACGCCCTCCGCGCTGCCGGCGGCGTCGCCGACCACGTCGAAGGCGTCCAGCGCGAGGAGCTCCCGGAGCCGGGCCCGGAAGCCGTCGTGGTCGTCGACGATGACGACACGGATCGCCACCGGGCCATCCTGGCCGCATCCGGCGACGCGCGGGTCAGGGACAGCCCTGATGTGGTCGCCCCGGCGCGGCGACAGCGTTGCGCCATGACCACTCCACGAGTCCTCCCCCGCCCCAGCACCCCGCTCCGCCGGTTCGGCACCACCGCGCTGGTCACCGCCGCCCTCCTGGGCGCCGGCGGCGCGGTCGCGGCGGCCGAACCGGCGCCGGCCGAACCGTCGTGCGCACAGGTCCTGGCCCGCGCCGCGCAGTGGCCGGGCAGCATCCGCGTCGACGGGCGGACCGTCCGCCTGTACTCCGACGCCTACAACAGCCGACTGGCCGCCTCGGCGGCCTGCACCCGCCCCGGCGTCTGACCGGCGACCGGGCCTGCTGACACGATGGCCGCGTGTGCACCGTCGTCGTCCGCAGGTCGCTGGGTCGGCCGGTGCAGGTCCTGGCGCTCCGCGACGAGTCCACCGCCCGGGAGTTCGACGACCCGGGCGCGTGGTGGCCGGAGCACCCGGACCTGGTCGGCGGCCGGGACCGCACCGCGGGCGGCACCTGGTGCGCCACGCACGTCGGCACCGGGACGACGGCGCTGCTGGTGAACCGGCCGGCCAAGCGGGAGGCCGACCCGGGCGCGCCCAGCCGCGGCGTGCTCCCCCTGCTGGCCGCCGAGCACGGCTTCGACTGGACCGAGCACCTCGACCTGCGCGGGATGGCCAGCTTCGCGCTGCTCCTCGTGACCCCCGACCGGGCCGTCACCTGGGACTTCGACGGCTCCGACGTCCGCACCACCGAGCACCCGCCCGGCACCCACATGCTGACCTCCGGCGGCCCCGAGGACCGCAAGGCCGACCGCTACCTGGCCGACTTCGCGGCCGCCGACCGTCCGGGGGACTGGCGGGCCCGGCTCGAGCCCCCGCAGGACGACCCCGGCGCCCTCGTCGTCCGGCACGAGGAGGACGGCCGGGTGTGGGCGACCGTCTTCGCCGAGCTGATCGAGGCGGCCCCCGGCGTGCTGCGCATCGAGCACAGCCGGCGGCCGTGGACCGGCGAGCCCTGGCAGGTCCTCGAGCTCGGCGGCTGACCTCAGGCGCCCGGCGGGCCCTCGAGCACCCGCGGCGCGTACTCGAGCAGCTGCAGCCGCCCGTCGAACAGGCGGTGCTCGACGAGGTCGAGCGCGACGTCGGGATAGCCGTCGAAGACGCGGTCGTTCCCGGTGGCGCCGGTGATGACCGGGAAGACCACCACCCGGTAGCGGTCGACGAGGCCGGCGGAGAGCAGCGACCGGCAGAGGCTGACGCTGCCCAGCGTGCGCAGCGGCCGCGACCCGTCGCGCTTCATCGCCCGGACGGCCTCGACCGCGTCGCCGCGGACCAGCTCGGTGTTGGCCCACGACAGCGGCTCCTCGAGCGTGGAGGAGAACACCACCTTGGGCATCGCCGTCAGCGCCGCCATGACCGCGTCCTCGGCCGGGGCCTCGGCGGCGAACCCGGACATCAGCCGGTAGGTCGTCGCGCCCATGAGGGTGGTGACCGGCTGGGCACCGTCGTCGTCGAGCCAGGCGAGGTACTCCGGGCCCTCCATCCCCCAGAAGCCGGGCCAGCCGTCCGCGCCCCCGTAGCCGTCCAGCGAGATGATGAAGTCGACCATCAGGTCCGGCATGGCGGTCCCCTCTCCGGCGTCGTCCGCTCCCCCGTTCCGACCGCGCGCGGGACGGGGACTCATCGCTCCGCCCGGCCCCTCCGCCGGACCGTGGGCCGACACCTCGTGCGCAGCCGGTGACCGCCGGCCCGGCAGGGTCGCCCGATCGGGTGAGCGCGGTTCCCCGACCGGCTCGCCCCGGGTAGTGGCGGCCGCGACATCGGCAGCCCGAGCAGACGGAGACCCCGCCATGAGCCAGGACACCTCGTACACCAGCCAGACCCCGGCCCCCGGCCGCACGCAGGGCAACGGGCTCGCCGTCGCCGGCTTCGTCTGCGGTCTCGTCGGCCTGCTGTTCTTCTCCGTCATCCTCGGCCCGCTGGCGATCGTCTTCGGCGGCATCGGCCTCAACCGCGCCAAGCGCGGCGCCCCGCACAAGGGCCTGGCCATCGCGGCCGTGGTCCTCGGCGTCGTCGACCTGCTGCTGTTCGTCCTCCTGGTGGTCGTCGCCGCCAACAACGGCGGGTCCTTCACCTTCAACGTCGGCTGACCCGACCGCGGTGACCGCCCTCCGCCCGGAGCTGTCGGAGGGGCAGGCCCGGCGCCTGCTCGTCGAGCGCACGGTGCTCGACGAGCAGGTGCGGGCCGCCCGCGACCGGGACCCGGGCTCCTGGGGCCTGCGGACCTGGCTCGGCCCGCTGGCCGCCCTGGCCGGCGTCCTCGTCCTGAGCCACGCCGCGGCGCTGTACGACGGGCCGGGCGGCACGGTCCTCGCGGTCGCCGTCCTCATCGGCGGCGAGCTCCTGCTGCTCGGCGCGCTCCTCGCCTCCGGCCGCCCGGTCGCGGCCCGTGCCGGCGGCTGGCGGGCGGCCTTCGGCCTCGACCGGGTCCGGAAGCGCGACTGGCTGCCCTGGCTGGTCGGCTTCCTCGTCATCTACGCCTGCCGGACGGCGGTCGTGTCCGTCGCCGCGGTGCTCAGCGACGGCCGCGCCCTGGAGGAGTCGTCGAACCTGCCGACCGGCGACCCCACGGTGCTCGGGGTCGTCGTGCTGGTCCTCGCGGCCGTCGTCCTCGCACCGGTCACCGAGGAGCTGATGTTCCGCGGCCTGCTGCTGCGCAGCTTCATGCGCCGGATGCGCTTCTGGCCGGCCGCGCTGCTGTCGTCGCTGCTGTTCGCGCTCTTCCACGTGCACCAGGTCGAGACGCTGCTCGGCGCGGTCACGCTCGCGCTGTCGGTCGGCGCGCTCGGGCTGGGCAACTGCTTCGTCGTCCGGATCACCGGGCGGCTCGCGCCGGCGATCATGGTGCACGCCACCTACAACGCCCTGGCGATCGGCATCGGCCTGGCACTGTCCGGCTGACGGCGGACCAGCCGGGCCGCGCCACCCGCAGACCGTCACCCGGCAGCGCTCCTGTCGCCGCCGGGCCCGACGGCAGCGCTGCGGGGTGAGGGCGAGCACCGGCCGCGCGGCTGGGTAGGGACGGCGGCATGGCGATGCGCAACGCGGCGGTCGCGGCCGCCGGCACCTGGGTCGACCCCGACGACGGGATCCGCTACCCCGCGGGCGAGGTGCACGCCTGGGAGCGCGGCCGCAACGAGACCGTCTGCGGCCTGGCGCTGAGCAAGTCGGGTCTGAGCCGCTTCCCGCACGTCAGCTGGGCCGACGTGCAGCCGGAGTCCGGCCGGCACGCGGAGGAGGTGGCCGAGGTCTGCCGCCGCTGCCGCGCCGGCATGGGCGCCCGCCGCGACGAGCGCGGCTGGACCCGCACCAACCCGCGCCCCTAGCCGGCGACCACCCGCTCAGCCACGGCCGGCCTCCGCGCTGCCGCGGAACAGCTCCCGGGCCTCCTCGGCGCCGTCCAGCGGCCGGTTGACCCGGCTGGTGACCCGCCACCCGTCCGGTCCGCGGCGGAAGTCCCACTCGTTGGCCGACAGCCGGAAGACGACGAAGTGCCCCTCCTCCGGCCGCCACTGCACGTTCAGGGCGTGGTTCCAGCCGCGCGCCTCGTCGCCGTCCAGCTCGACGTGCAGCGGGGTCAGCACGTGCCCGGCGCCGCGGCGGATCAGGTCCTGGTGCCCGCCGGCGACCATGCCGGCGATCTCCTCCCGGCCGGTCCACACCGCGTACGGCGGCGCGGCGTAGACGCCGTCCTCCGTCCAGAGCGCGGCCGCCCGCTCCGGGTCGCCGACGTCGACCGCCGGCCCGTACCGGGCGGCCAGCCGGGCGATCTCCTCGCGGTCCTCCAGCGCGCGCACCCGGGCGGCCAGCACCGCCACCTCGGCCCGCAGGTCGTCGGGGGAGGTCATCGGGCGGCCACGAACTCGTGCCGGGCGCCCTGGAAGTCCGCGGGGTCGATCGCGAAGCCGCCGGAGACGCAGCCCTCCTCGGTCACCCGCAGGCCCTTCTCCGCGAAGAACGCCCGTGCCCGGCCGAGGTCCTCGACCGCCCACACCAGCGCGTACACGCCCGAGGTGGGTGGCCGGACGAACGCCCCCAGCACGCCGTCGTCCGCGTCGGGCTGGATCAGCGCCACGTGCGCGTCGCCGAGCCGCAGCAGCACCCGCCGGGCCGGCTGGGGCGCGGTGAGCCGGCCCTCGTCGAGCACCTCGCCGTCGACGTAGGTGGTGAACAGGTGCCGGGCCCGCTCCAGGTCGCCGACGACGCAGGCGATGTGGTCCAGCCGCAGCAGCGACGACGGCGTCCCCTCCGCCCAGTCCGGCCGCCAGTTGCGCCGGTCGTGGGGGTCGTTGGGCAGCGCGACGTCGCAGGCCTCGAGCAGGATCCCGCCGGTCGACTCGGGCCGGACGTAGAAGAACATCCCGTAGTTGGAGGCCAGCGTGTAACCGTCGGCCTCGAGCCGCGCGGCGACGTCCGGGCAGTCCTCGATCCGCAGCTCGAACGAGTGCCAGCCCTCCCCGTACCGGGCGAGGTAGCGCGCGTAGGGCTTGGACAGGTCGTCGGCGTGCCGCGGCGCCATCGGCTCGATCATGTGGTCGGTGACGTACAGCAGCGCCATGTCCCGGTCCTCGGGCTCGAAGTAGCCCTCGGCGAAGACAAGCCCGCCCAGCAGGTCCTGGTACCGCATGCGGCAGGCGTCGATGTCCCGGACGGCGTGGATGGTGTGCACCACCCGCTTGACCCGGGCGGGCGCCCGCGTGGCCGACGCGGCGGTCACCGCGCCAGGCCGGGCAGCGCCGCGGTGGCCTCCTTGGCCACCTCCAGCGGCGAGATCACCGTCTGGATGCCCGAGGCCAGGCCGGCCACGACGTCGGTCCGCAGCCGGGAGAGGAACTGCGTGGAGATCTGCCAGGCGCCGTCGGTCAGCCGGTAGGTCTCGTGGTAGTAGCCGTAGCCCTGGATCGGGGTGTCGGGGAAGCCGACGTAGTCGAACATCGGCCACAACCCGGAGGCGGTGGTCGGCGACAGCAGCTCCAGCACCGGGGCGTGGAACTGGTGCACGGTCGGCACGGTGCCGATCTGGGACTCCACCATCGCCACGAACTCCTTGCGGCCCTCGATCGCCATGCCGCCCTCGGTCGCCCAGCGGAAGTCCTCGGTGAACAGCTCCGCCCAGGCCTCCCACTGCTTGGTGTCCAGCAGGTACGAGTAGCGCGCCTTGACCTGGCGCAGGGCCTCGAGGGTGGCGAGCTCGTCGGGCGTGTAGGAGGTCATGGCCGCCGATCCTGACCGCGCCCCGGTCCTGTGGCAAGGGTCACGGTAGGCCGCTCGGCACCCCCATACTGGCCGCCCGTCCCCGAGGGAGGTCTGCGTGGCCGAGCCGTACCGCGTCGGTGTCCTGAACGACATGGCGGCCGGCCCCGGCGGCCCGGCCGGCGACCCCGGCGACCTGCTGCGCGTGGCCGTCGACGAGCTGCTGGAGGCCGGCCGGCTGGACCGCGACGTCGAGTTCGTCCCCGCCTGGGGGCTCGGCCTCCCGGAGGGGACGGCGGCGGCCGTGGAGCGGGCCTACGCCCGGCTGGCCGACGACGACGTGCTGCTCGTCGTGGGCCCGGCGATCGGGGACAACTCCCTGGTCGTGACCCCGCTGGCGCAGCGGTACCGGCTGCCGACGATCAACTGGGCGGGCACCGAGCGCGGCCGCGGCGAGTACATGTTCCAGCTCCAGGTCGGCTCGCACGAGGACGAGTCGCTGGTCATCGCCCGCCACCTGCACGAGGTCGGCGCGCGGCGGGTCGGCGTCGTGTACGACCGCTCCCCCATCGGCCGCCGGCACCTGACCTTCCTGCAGGACGAGGCCGACGTGCTGGGCGTGCGGCTGTCCGGCACCGCGGGCGTCGCCGTCTCGGCCGCGGACGCCGCCGACGAGGTGGGCGCGGTCCTGGCCGGCGCGGACGCCGTCGTCTACCTGGGCCTGGGCCTGGCCGCGCCGGCCGTCGCCCGGGCGGTCACGGCCGCGGGGTTCGCCGGGCCGAAGGTGATGAACACCTGCGGCCTGCGCGGCTACGCGCCCGACGTCGCGCGGGTGATCGACGGCTGGGTGTACGTGGACATGCACTCCGACCGGAACACCACGCTGACCGCCCTGCGCCGGCGGCTGGGACCGGCCGACCGGCCGGGCTTCGGCGTCGCCTACCAGTACGACATGGGCCGGCTGGTCGCCGAGGGGCTCGCCCGCGCGCCGGAGCGCACCCGGGAGGGCGTGCGCGAGGGGCTCGAGGCGGTCAAGTGGCTGCCCGCCGCGCAGGGCCACGAGGGCACGCTGCTCGGCTTCGGTCACCACGACCGCGGCGCACTGCACGGCCGCTACCTGGTGCTGCGGCAGTGGCGGGACGGCGCCACGGTCGAGCTGTGACCGTCGAGGTGCCGGCCGGGGGGACGACGTTCTCCTGCGCCGGGCACGGGGCCGGGCGCCTGGTGCTCGTGCTGCACGGCGGGGGCGTCGACCACCGGGAGGCCGAGGCCTGCTTCGAGCCGGCGCTGGCCGGCGTCCCCGGGCTGCGCCGGGTCTACCCCGACCTGCCCGGCATGGGCCGCACCCCGGCCCCGGAGACGCTGCGCGGCGCCGACGACGTGGTCGGCGCCCTGCTCGACCTCGCCGACCGGCTCTCCGGCGGGACGCCGTACCTGCTGGCCGGCCACTCGGCCGGCGGCTACCTCGCGCTGGGGATGGCCGACCGGCGGCCGGAGCAGGTCGCCGGCCTGGCGCTGGTCTGCCCGCTGCTGGCCGGCGTGCACGACGTGCCCGGGCACCGCGTCGTCGCCGGGGCGGGCGATCTGGGCGACGAGGACTTCCGGAGCTACTTCGTGGTGCAGACGCCGGAGATGCTCGAGCGGTACCAGCGGTTCGTCGCCCCGTCCCTCGCCCTGGTCGACGAGGCGGCGATGGAACGGATCGGCGCGCGGTGGGGGCTCACCCCCGCGCCCGGCGGCCCCTACCCCGGGCCGACGGCGGTCGTGGCCGGCCGGCTGGACTCGACGGTCGGGTACGCGGCGGCCGCCGAGCTCGCCGGCCGGCTCCCGGACGCGTCGCTGGCCGTGGTCGACGACGCCGGCCACGCCCTGCCGCACGAGCGGCCGGACGTGCTGCGCGCCCTGCTGGGCGAGTGGCTCGCCCGCGCCGGGCACGCGGGCTGAGCCGTCCGGCGCCGCCGGTCCGCGAGATCCCCCGCGCGAGGGAGTCGGGTGGCCAGGGGCGCTTGGGAGGATCGCCGGGTGACCGGCCTCCCCCGTGACTGGCGGCGCCAGTGGGCCGACCACCCGCGGGTGGTCGACGCGCTGCTGGCGGTGGTCGTGCTGGTGGTCTCGCTGCAGCCGCTGCTGCGCCCGGCCTCCTGCGGCTGCCCGCCGACGCCGTGGTGGGGGTACGCGGTGGTGGCCGGCCAGTGCCTGCCGCTGGTGTGGCGCCGCCGGTTCCCGTTCACCGTCAGCCTGGTCTGCGGCGCGCTCACCGCCGTCCAGGGGCTCAGCGACCTGCCCGACCCGGCGGTCTACTTCGCCGGGCTGGTCGCCATGTACAGCGTCGCGGCGCACGCCACCCGGCGGCTGGCCCTGCTCGCCGCCGGCATCGCGACGGTGAGCATCGCCGCCGCCCTGCTGTCCGATCCGTCGGCCACCGACCTCGAGGACGTCACGATCCTCTACCTGACCTTCGCCGCCGCCTGGCTGCTGGGGGACGCCGCCCGCAGCCGGTGGCTCGCCGAGGCCCGCGCCGAGGAGCGCGCCGCGTCGCTGGAGCGGACCCGGGCGGCGGAGGCGCGGCAGGCCGTGGTCGAGGAGCGCAACCGCATCGCCCGGGAGATGCACGACGTGCTCGCCCACTCGGTCAGCATGATGGTCGTGCAGGCCGAGGCCGGGCCGGTCGTCGTCGAGCGGGACCCGCAGCGCGCCGTCCAGGCGTTCGACGCGATCAGCGCGACCGGGAAGGCGGCGCTGACCGAGCTGCGCCGGATGCTCGGCGTGCTGCGCGAGGACGAGGCCGGCCCGCTGGCGCCCCAGCCGGGCCTGGCCCGGCTGCCCGAGCTGGTCGCGTCGGTGCGCGCTGCCGGGGTGGACGTCGACCTGCGCGTGCCCGACCCGCTCCCGCAGGCCCCGCCGGCGCTGGACCTGGCCGGCTACCGGATCGTGCAGGAGGCGCTCACCAACGTGGTCAAGCACGCCGGCCCGGCCCGCGTCGTCGTCACCGTCGAGGCCTCGGCCGACCGGCTGCGCCTCGACGTCACCGACGACGGGCTCGGCGGCGCCGCGCCGCCCGGCGCCGGCCGGGGGCTGGTCGGCATGCGGGAGCGGGCCGCCGCCGTCGGCGGCTCGGTGACCGCCGGCCCCGGACCGGACGGCGGCTGGCGGGTCACCGCCGACCTGCCGCTGGCCGCGGTGCCGCAGCGGTGACCCGCGTCCTGCTGGCCGACGACCAGGGACTGGTCCGGGCCGGGTTCCGCATGATCCTCGAGGCCCAGGACGACCTGGTCGTCGTCGGGGAGGCCGGCGACGGCGAGGAGGCGGTCGCCCTGGCCCGACGGGAGCGGCCCGACGTCGTCCTCATGGACATCCGCATGCCGCGGCTGGACGGCATCGCCGCGACCCGCGCCGTCGTCGCCGACTCCCCCGCCACCCGGGTGCTCGTGCTCACCACCTTCGACCTCGACGAGTACGTGTACGCGGCGCTGGAGGCCGGGGCCAGCGGCTTCCTGCTCAAGGACGTCGGCCGTGACGACCTCGTCGCCGCCGTGCGCGTGGTGGCCGCCGGGGACGCGCTGCTGGCGCCCTCGGTCACCCGGCGGCTGCTGGCCGACTTCGTCCGCGCCCGCCCCGCCCCGGCGGCCCCCGTCCCGGCCGGCCCGCTGACCGCCCGCGAGCAGGAGACCCTCGAGCTGCTGGCCCGCGGGCTGTCCAACGCCGAGATCGCCACCCGGCTGGTGGTCAGCGAGCACACGGTGAAGACGCACGTCGGCAACGTGCTGATGAAGCTCGGGCTGCGCGACCGGATCCACGCGGTCATCCACGCCTACGAGCACGGGATCGTCCGCCCCGGCACCTGACGCCGCCCCTCCCCGGCCACGATCAGCTCACCTGATCGTGCGGCGTCCTCCCTCACGGTGCGCGGTGAGGGAGGACGCGCTGCGGTGAGGGAGGACGCGCTGCGGTGAGGGAGGACGGCGGCCGGTTCCTCCTCGGGCGGGAGGGCGCCGCCGGTCCTCCCCCGCGCGGGGGAGGCGGGGAACCGCCGGTGCGACGGAGGCGGGCGAGGGGGTGCGGGCGGCAGCGTCGGACTCCCCGATCCGACCCGAGGAGACCGCCATGTGGATCCCCCGCCTCGCTGCCTGGTCCGCCCGCCGCAGCCGGCTCGTCCTGCTGCTGTGGGCGGTCGTCCTGGCCGGCGGCGTGCTGTGCGCCCCGGCGCTGTTCGAGCGCCTCGAGGGGGACGTCGGGTCGATCGACGGCAGCGAGTCCGCCCGGGCGAACGAGCTGCTGCGCTCCGCCGCCCCGCGTGGGGACACCGTCGCCGCCGTCCTCGACGGCCGCCCGGCCGAGGACCTGCGCCCCGAGGTCGACCGCCTGACCGCCGAGCTCGCCGCGCTGCCGGGCGTGGCCGCGGTCGCCACCCCGTGGTCCGGCGGCGACTCGGGCCTGGTCGCGACCGACGGCCGCGCGGTCGCCGTCGCCGTCACCTTCGAGCCCGGCCCGGCCGGCGAGGCCGCCGTGGACGACGCCGCCGCGCTGCTCCGCGCCGCCGACGCGCCGCGCACCGTCGTCGGCGGCGGTCCGCTGCAGGACGACGAGATGGACGACCAGGCCGCCAGCGACCTGGCCCGCGCCGAGGTCGTCTCCATGCCGATCGCGCTGGTGCTGATGGTCGTCCTGTTCGGCGGCGTGGTGGCCGCGGGCCTGCCGGTGCTGGTGGCGCTGGCCGGCGTCGGGGCGACGTTGGGCGCGCTGCTGCTGGCCACCGCCGTCGCCGACGTCTCGGTGTACGCGGTCAACGTCGTCACGATGCTCGGCCTCGGCCTCGCGGTCGACTACGGGCTGCTGCTGGTCTCCCGGTTCCGCGAGGAGAAGGCCCGCGCGGACGACGACACGGTCCTGCCGCGCACCTTCGCCACCGCCGGCCGCACCGTGACCTTCTCCGGGCTGACCGTGGCCGCGGCGCTCAGCGGGCTGCTGGTCTTCCCCGACGACTTCCTCCGCTCGATGGGACTGGCCGGCCTCGCGGTCGTGCTGCTCGACCTCGTCGCGGCGCTCACCCTGGTGCCGGCGCTGCTGGCCCGGTGCGGACGGCGGATCGGCCCGGCCCGCGCCCGCACCGCCGGGTGCGCCGGCTTCGCCCGCATCGCCCGGCGGGTGCGGCGCCGCCCGCTGCTCGTGGTGGTCGGGGTCTCCGGGCTGCTGCTGCTCGCGGCGACGCCGTTCCTGGGCGTGCGGTTCGCCGACCCTGACGCCCGCTCGCTGCCCGAGGCGTCGGCGTCGCGGCAGCTGGCCGAGCTCGCCGACGCGCGCTTCGACCGCCCGGACGTGGACCCGGTCACCGTCGTCGTCCCGGGGGCGCTGCCGGCGGCGGACGACTACGCCGCCCGGCTCGGCGCGCTCGACGGGGTGCGCGAGGTGTCGGTGCGCGCCGACGCGCCGGGGCTGACCGTGCTCGACGTCGTCCCGTCCGGGGACTCGCAGGGCCCGGTGGCGATGCGGCTGGTCGACGAGATCCGCGCGCTGGACGGGCCCGCCGGGGTGCTGGTCACCGGGGACGCCGCCGAGCTCGCCGACTACCAGGACGCGCTGACCTCGCGGCTGCCCTGGATGCTGCTGGTGATCGGCGGGGCCACGACGGTGCTGCTGTTCCTGTTCACCGGGTCGCTGGTGGTGCCGCTCAAGGCGCTGCTGCTGGGCGCGCTCAGCCTGGGCGCCAGCTTCGGCGCGCTGGTGTGGGTGTTCCAGGACGGGCACCTGGGCGCGCTGGTCGGCACCGAGGCGCTGGGCAGCCTGAGCATCACCACCCCGGTCATCGTGCTGGCGATCGCGTTCGGCCTGTCGATGGACTACGAGGTGTTCCTGCTCGGCCGGATCGCCGAGGAGCACCGGCGCACCGGCGACAGTGACCTGGCCGTCGAGCGGGGGCTGCAGCGGACCGGGCGGGTGGTGACCGCCGCCGCGCTGCTGGTCGTCGTCGTGTTCGCCGGCTTCGTGGCCGGCGGGTTCTCGCCGATCAAGCAGATCGGGCTCGGGCTGGCGCTGGCCGTGGTGGTGGACGCGACGCTGGTGCGGCTGCTCCTGCTCCCCGCGGTGATGACGCTGATGGGCCGCCGCAACTGGTGGGCGCCGGCCCCGCTGCGCCGGCTGCACGACCGGCTCGGGCTGCGCGACGAGGCGCCGTCCGTCGCCGTCGCCTCCGCGGCCGCCCGCCGCGAGCCGGAGCCCGCCCCGGTCTGACCCCACTCGAGGCATGGGAAGCTCTACCCACGCCCCGGCGCCCCGGACGTGGGTAGAGCTTCCTGTGCCTCTCGGGTCGCGGGCGCGGGCGCGGCTAGGGTCGCCGGGTGCGTCGCGAGCCGCCCCGCACCCTCGCGGAGGTGTACCGGCGGTTCGGCGAGGCGGACGCCGCGGGGACGTCGCCGCTGTCCGCGGCGACGGCCGTCGCGCTGAGCCGGTCCGACCAGGCGCTGGCCGCGATCGAGCGGGCGCCGGCGCGCCGGCGGCAGCCCGCGCTGGTCCTCGCCGCGCTGCACGACCTCGCCCTCGCCGGGCGGGCTCCGGACCTGGCCGCGGCCTTCGCGTCCGGGGACGCCGACGCCGCGGCCGCCGCGGCGGTCGACACCCTGCTGCGGGACGCCGACGCGGTCGCCGCGCTGGCCGCGCGCCGCCGGCAGCCCGCGACCTGGGACACCGCCCGCTGCGCCGTGCTGGCCCCGGCCGTCGCCGAGGCCGCCCGCCGGGTCGGCGCGACCGCGGTCGGGCTGGTCGGGGTGGGCGGCACGGCCGGCCTGGACCTGCACGTCGACCGGGTGGCCGTCGCGTACGACGACGGGCGCGTGCTGGGTGACCCGTCGTCCCCGGTGCGCGTGGCGTGCGCGGTGGTGGGCGACCGGCCCGTGCCGGCCCGGCCGGTGCCCGCGGTGGCCGCCCGGATCGGCGTCGGCCCCGACCCGCTCGACGTCACTGACCCGGACGACGTCCGGTGGCTGCGCGCCGGCGTGGCACCGGACCGGCCGGAGCGGCGGGCGCTGCTGGACGCGGGGATCGCGCTGGCGGCGGCGTCCCCGCCGCTCCTGGTGCGCGGGGACGTCGTCGACGCGCTGCCCGACGCCGTCGGCCGGGTGCCCGCCGGCGCCCTGCCGGTCGTCACGACGGCGTGGTCGCTGTCGTCCCTCCCCGCCGCCCGGCGCCCGCAGTTCCTGCACCGCCTCGAGGACGCCGCGGCCGTCCGGCCGGTGGCGTGGGTGTCGGTGGAGGGGGTCGGCGTCGCGCCGGGGGTCCCGACGCTCGGCGACCGCCCCGCCTCGGGCCACAGCATCGTCGGCCTGACGCTGCTCGGCGGGCCGGGCCGGCCCGCCGAGGCCCTCGGCCGCTGCTGGTCGCGCGGCCGCCTGCTGTCCTGGCTCGCCGCACGCGACTAGACCGGCGGGCCGGCCTCGGGCGGCAGCGGGACCCGCCGCTGCCGGACGGCGTCCGCGATGCCGAGCACGCCCATCGCGGCCCGCAGCACCCCGAGCGCGGTCCCGACGGCCACCTCCCCGCCGGCGGCCGCGGTGATCTCGGCCGCCAGGCGGGCGCGGCTGTCCCGGGCCGCCGCGAGGACCGCGCGGCCGCGGTCGGTGAGCGCCAGGGGCCGGCGGCGGGCGTCGCCGGGCTCGGCCACCCGCTCGACCAGGCCCAGCCGCGTCATCTCCCCGGTCAGCTTGGCGACCGCCTGCTGGCTGACCCCGAGGTCGGCGGCCATCTGGGTGGCCGTCTGCGGCCCGGCCACCAGCCGCTGCACGACGTAGCCGTGCGCCGGACGCACCTCGGGGAAGCCCGCGGCGCGGAGGTCGGCCAGCACGTGCCGGTCGGCGGCCGCTCCGACGAGCGACAGCGCGGAGACGAGGTCGATGTCACTGGACACACAACCATGGTTGTGCAACTCTGCGGCCGTGTCCACTCCGGTCGAGGACGTCGTCCGCCGCTACTACCGGGTCGTCGGGGACCTGTCGGCCCCCGAGGCCGACCTGGACGCCCTGCTCGCGCCCGCGGCGCGCGTCGTGGAGCACCCCAACGCCGTGACCCCGCGCGGCGCCGTGCGCGGCCGGGACGAGGTGCTGGCCGCGTTCCGGGCCGGCCGGGGGCTGCTCAGCGCGCAGGAGTTCGTCGTCGACGAGGTGCTCGTCCACGGCGGGCGCGCGGCCGTGCGGGCGCGCTGGAGCGCGACCGTCGGCACCGGCCGCGGGCCGTTCGCCGCCGGCGACCGGCTGGAGGCCGCCGTCGCCGCGTTCCTCACGGTCGCCGACGGGCGCATCGTCGAGCACGAGACGTTCGACTGCTACCCGCCGTTCGGCTGAGCCGGGCCGGGCCACGCCGCGCGGCGCGGTCGGCCGTCACGAGGCGGGCTCGGGCCCCAGCCGCGCGGGCAGGCCCAGCTTCACGAACAGGCCGGTCTCCAGGTCGAGGAAGCTCGAGATGTGGGCGATCCGCCCGTCCTCGACCTCCAGCACGTGCAGCGCCCACGGCACGTGGCCGCCGCCCTCGGTCGGCCGGTACTGGGCGAAGGCGGGCGACCCGTTGGCGCTGAGCTCGATCAGCCGCGAGTCCCGGCACGCCGAGCCGGGACCGAGCATCCACGTGCCGATGTCCTCGCGGCCGCGCAGCCACATCTCGAACGGCGGCATGTGCTGCGTCGCGTCCTCCTTCAGCAGCGCGACGAACGACTCGATGTCATAGCGCTCGAAGGCCGCCACGTAGCGGTCGAGCAGGTCGCGGTGGTCGGCGTCCAGCGGCCGGCTGTCGAGCTCGCCGCCGACGGCCGCCAGCGTCGCCCGCGCCCGCTGCAGCGCGCTGTTGACCGAGGCGACCGTGGTCTCCAGCAGCGTGGCGACCTCCTCGGCCCGCCAGCGCAGGACCTCGCGCAGCAGCAGCACCGCGCGCTGCCGCGGCGGCAGGTGCTGCAGCGCCGCGACGAAGGCCAGCCGGATCGACTCCCGCTGGACCGCCTGCTCGGCCGGGTCCGCGTCCTCGGCGATGACCTGGCGGTCGAGCACCGGCTCCACCCACGCCTCGGCCGGCTTGGTGGCCGCCAGCGAGGCCTCGACCGGCTGCCACGACGTGCCCGACAGGTCCATCGGCAGCGCGCGCCGCTGCCGGCCGTTGAGCTGGTCGAGGCAGACGTTCGTGGCGATCCGGTACAGCCACGACCGCAGCGCGGACCGGCCCTCGAAGTCGGCCAGCCCCCGCCAGGCCCGCACCATCGTCTCCTGCACCGCGTCCTCGGCGTCGAACGACGAGCCGAGCATGCGGTAGCAGTAGCCGGTCAGCTCCCGGCGGTGCTCCAGCAGCCGCGGGTCGAGTTCGCCGGTCTGGCCGGGCAGGACAGTCGTCACGGCTCCTCCTGGTCGTCGCGGACCCCAGTGGTCGCTGGCGGGTGGTCAGCTCACCACACGGGACCGACGGAACGGGAGCCCCCGCGCTACTGGTAGCTGACCAGGTCGGGAACGGGGCTGACCTGCGTCACCGTCTGCTGCGGGGTGAGCATCGGCGCGTCCTCGTCGATGAAGTTCTTCCAGCCCCACCACACCGGCGGCGCGCCGGCCCGCAGCGCCTGCCAGGTGGCCTGCTTCGACCCCTGCGGCCCCTGCCCGTCGGCGTGCACCAGCACGGCCAGCTCGTCGCGGGAGAGGTCCAGCCGCTCCCGGCCGGGGATCATGTCCAGCCGGAACTGGTGCAGCACCAGCAGCTTCTGCGGCAGCGCGTTCTCCCGCGTCAGGTCGGCCAGCCAGGTGACGACGCGGTTGACCTCCTCGACGTCCACCGAGCCGATCTGGGTCAGGTGCACCTGGTTCGGCGCCAACCGCCACTCCGGGTCCAGCGCCAGCCCGACGTGCGGCAGCTCGAGCAGCGGGCGGTACAGCTCGGCCTGGGTGACGAAGTCCGTCCGGCCCGGCTGCAGGTCCAGGACGACGTAGATGCCGGCCTCGCCGGCCGCCTCGACCCAGGGCCGCAGCACCTCGATGTCGGCCTCGGTCGAGTAGTTGCCGTCGGGGCCGGGGAACTCCGACGCCACCGTCGCGATGATCTCGAACGAGGGGACGACGGTCGCCTCGACCAGCGGCTCGTACTCGGCGGCGTACTGCCGGGCCCGGTCGACCGCCCCGGTCACGTCCTGCTCGCCGAGCAGCCCGAGGGCGCCGGTGCCGGGGTGGCCGTAGAGCGCGATCAGCATCCGGCCGGGGAACAGCAGCTGGCCGCCGCCGGGCAGCTGCTCGCCGCTGCCGGCCGCCGCGAGCTTCCAGTCCAGGCCCGGCTCGGCGGCGAGGTCGGCGCCGAGCGCGACGACCGCCTCGGGCGCGGACTCCGCGAGCAGCTCGGTCAGGTCGGCCGAGGCCCGCGGGTCGGCGTCGTCGAGGACCTCCACCCGGGCCCCCGCCGCGCGGGCGGTGGCCACGGCGGCCAGCGACTCCGGCGCGCCCGTGGTCAGCACCAGGGTGCCGGTCAGCGGCTCGGCGCGGTCCACCTCCGGCAGCCGGCCGTCCCCGCCCCCGCCGCCGGGGTCGCCGTCCTCGGGCACCAGCGCCGCCGGCGCGTCGGGGTCGAGGGCGGCCACGGCGGCGACCGCGCCGTCCTCGGCCACCTCCTCGGCGTCCCCGAGGTCCAGCCCGGTCGCGCCCTCGACGGCGCCCGGGTCGGCGGCGACGGCCACCACCTCGACGTCGGCGCCCTCGGCGGTGGCCTCGCCCACGGCCAGCACGGTGGTCGCGCCCAGCCGGTCCAGCTCCTCGGCGACGACGGTCCCGCCGCCGTCGGGCTCCAGCAGCAGCGGGACGCCGAGCCCGGCCGCGGCCGAGGCGCCCAGCAGCTCGCCGGCGCGGTCGCCGTCCCGGGCCACCACGGCGACGCCGGCCTCGGTGAACAGCGCCCGGCTGGCCGAGGCGGCGGCCGCGACCGGGTCGGCGTCGCCGACGAGGGTCAGCGGCTCCCCCGGGGTCGCCGTGGCCACCGACGCCGCGTCCTGCTCACCCTCGCCGTCGCCCTCCTCGGCCTGGCCGGCGGTGCACCCGCCGACGAGGACGAGCGCGAGCCCCAGACCCGCCGTCCTGCTGCGCACGACCGCATCCCTCCCCCGGCCCCGCGCGGCCGCGGGCTCCGCTGCCCAGGCCGGCCCCGGGGCCGGCCCGACCCTAACGAGGCAGCCGCCCGGCGACACCCCGGCCCGGATCTGGACACCGCCCCCGCCCGCCGGGAGCATCGCCGCCGAGATGCACATCGAGCCGACCGCGGGGCCCCGCACCGCCCGATCGTCGGGCCAGCCCGACACCGGACCGGCCGGGTGGCGGGATCGGCCGGGGCCCTCCGCGCGACCAGGCTCGACGCCATGGCCACCGACACCCGCGACACCGACGTCCTCACCCCCGGCGCCCCCGCTCCCGGCGCCCTCGTCCCCGGCGGCACGGCGGACGCCGTGACCACCACCGACACCCTCCGGGTCCCCGCCGTCCCCTCGCCCGCCGGCCGGCGGCGCGGCCCGGTCCGCCAGCTCGGCGTCGACACCGGCTACGCGCTGGCCTCCTTCCCCGTGGCGATCGCCGCGTTCGTCGTCGTCGTCACCGGCCTGTCGGTCGGCGCCGGCCTGCTCGTCGTCTGGGTCGGCGTCGCGGTACTCGCCCTGACGCTGGTCGCGGCTCGCGGCCTCGCGACCGCCGAACGCGCGTGGCTGCCCGCGGTGCTGCGCCGCGACCTGCCCCGCCCGGCCTACCGGCGCGCCGAGGGGACCCCGCTGCGTCGGCTGCTGACGCCGCTGCGCGACGCGCAGTGCTGGCTGGACGCGCTGCACGCGGTCGTCCGGTTCCCGTTCGCGATCCTGTCGTTCGTCGTCGCGGTGACGTTCTGGGCGGTCGCGCTCGGCGGGCTGACCTACGGCGCCTGGGACTGGGCGCTGCCCGACCCGAGCACCGACCCCGACAACGAGGACCTGCTGGAGCTGCTCGGCCAGGAGAGCACCGCGGGGCGGCGGATCCTCTTCTACGCCCTGATCGGGCTGGTCTTCGCGCTCCTGCTGCCCTTCGCCGTCCGCGGGGTGGCGCTGCTGCAGGCGCAGGTGGGCCGGGCGCTGCTCACCTCCCGCGCCGCCGCCCAGGAGCAGATCGAGCGGGCCACCCAGGGCCGCGACGCCGCCGTCGCCGCCGAGGCCGTGGCGCTGCGCCGGCTCGAGCGCGACATCCACGACGGGCCGCAGCAGCACCTGGTCCGACTCGGCATGGACCTCGCCCGCGCGCAGCGGCAGCTCGACCGCGACCCGGCCGCCGCCCGCACCACGCTCGGCGAGGCCGCCGGCCTGGCCCGCGAGGCGCTGGAGGAGCTGCGCGCCCTCTCCCGCGGCATCGCCCCGCCGGTGCTGGCCGACCGCGGCCTGGCCGCCGCCCTCGCCGCGCTGGCCGCCCGCTCCCCGGTGCCGGTGGAGCTGGCCGTCGAGCTGCCCGAGGAGCGGCTGGCCCCGGCGGTCGAGAACACCGCGTACTTCGTGGTGAGCGAGGCGCTGGCCAACGTGGCCAAGCACAGCGGCGCGTCGGTGTGCCGGGTGGCGGTCTCCCGCGCGGACGGGCTGCTGCGGGTCGTCGTCGAGGACGACGGCACCGGCGGCGCGGTGGCCGCCCCCGGGCACGGCCTGGCCGGCCTGGCCGACCGGGTGCGCGCGGCCGACGGCACGCTGACCGTGGACAGCCCGCGCGGCGGGCCGACCCGGCTGACCGCGGAGGTGCCCGGAGCGTGATGCGCGTCGTGCTGGCCGAGGACTCGGTGCTGCTCCGGGAGGGCCTGGTGCGCCTGCTGGAGGAGGCCGGGACCGAGGTCGTGGCGGCGGTCGGCGACGGCCCGTCCCTGGTGCGGGCCGTCGCCGCGCTGCACCCGGACGTCGCCGTCGTCGACGTCCGGATGCCGCCGACGCACACCGACGAGGGCCTGCGCGCGGCGGTCGAGGCACGCGGCGCGGTCCCGGGGACGGCGGTGCTGGTGCTCTCCCAGTACGTGGAGGTGGCCTACGCCGACGAGCTGCTCGCCGACGGCCGCGGCGGGGTCGGCTACCTGCTCAAGGACCGGGTGTCCGACCTCGACCAGCTGATGACGGCGCTGTCCGACGTCGTCGCCGGCGGCACGGTGCTCGACCCCCAGGTGGTGGCGCAGCTGTTCGCCCGGCGGCGGGCCGACGACCCGGTGCGCCGGCTGACCCCGCGCGAGCGGGAGGTGCTCGGGCTGATCGCCGAGGGGCACTCCAACGCCGCGATCGCCCGGCTGCTCGTCGTCACCCCGGGCGCGGTGGAGAAGCACACCCAGCGGATCTTCGCCAAGCTCGGGCTGGCCCCCGACGAGGACCGCAACAGCCGGGTGATGGCGACGCTGGCCTACCTGCGCTCCTGATCCTCGTCGAACGCCGCGCGCAGCCGGGCCGGCGCGCGCAGCCGCCACGCCTCGGTGAGCAGCTCCGCCAGCTCCGCCCGGTCGACCGCCGCCAGGTCGGCGACCACCATCGTCGAGTTCCGGTAGTGGTGCGGGACGCTGAACACCTGCGGCCGCTCGGCGGCCAGCGCCCGGTTCTCCCCCTCGGCCAGCCGGATGGCCACCCAGGTCTCCTCCGGCGGCATCGACGCGAAGATCCTGTCCCGCACGCGCAGGCAGGCCATGTCCCAGGCCGGGCGCTCGGTGGCCTCGGGCAGGGCGAGCGCGATCGCGCGGACGTCCTCGGGGGTGGCGGGCACGGGCGCATGGTGCCCCGGGGAACCGGGTCGCGCCCCGTCGTCCCCGCCCGGTAGACAGCAGGCGTGGACGATCTGACCGCCCGCCTGCGCCCCGCCACCGTCGAGGAGTGGCCGGCCTTCGGCCGGGCGATGGTGACCGCGTTCGGCGACGACCCGACCGACGAGTGGCTGGCCGCGCCGCGCGGGGTCGCCGAGATGGACCGGTCGCTGGGCCTGTGGGAGGGCGACCGGGTCGTCGCCACGGCGGGGATCTACAGCCGGGAGCTGACCGTGCCCGGCGCCGTCGTGCCGTGCGCCGGCGTCACCTGGGTGACCGTGGCCCCGACCCACCGGCGCCGGGGCGTGCTCACCGCGATCATGCGGCGGCAGCTGACCGAGCTGCAGGAGCAGGAGCGCGAGCCGGTGGCCGCGCTGTGGGCCTCCGAGGGGCCGATCTACGGGCGGTACGGCTACGCGCCGGCGGCCTGGCGCGGCGGCTTCACCGGCCGCACGACCGAGCTCGCCCTGCGCCCCGACGCCGACCCGGGGACGGGCACGGTGGCGCCGGTGGACGCCGAGGGCTACCGGGCCGCCGCGGTGCCGCTGCACGACCGGCTGCGCCGCGGGCTGCCCGGCGCCCTGGCCCGCCCCGCCGCCTGGTGGGACCGGCTGCTGGAGGACCCCCGCGACCGGCGGCACGGCGCCTCGGCCCGGCGGTACCTGCTGCACACCGGGCCGGACGGCGCGGTGACCGGCTGCGCGACGTTCCGGGTGAGCCCGAGGTGGGACGACGCGGGGCGGGCCGACGGCACGCTGACCGTCGAGGAGGTCTGGGCGGCCGACCCCGCGGCCCGGGTGGCGCTGTGGCGGTACCTGCTCTCGATCGACCTGGTGCGCACGGTGAAGGCGCCGACGGCGTCGGTCGACGACCCGCTGCGGCACCTGGTCGCCGATCCGCGCGCCCTGCAGGCCCGGCCGGTCGACACGCTGTGGGTGCGGCTGGTGGACGTCGGCCGCGCGCTGGCCGCCCGCCGCTACCCCACCCCGATCAACCTGGTGTTCGAGGTCCGCGACGTGTTCTGCCCGTGGAACGACGGGCGCTGGGCGCTCACCGCCCACCCGGCCGGGGGCTTCTGCGCGCGCACCGACAGCGACCCCGACCTGGTCCTCGGCGTGGAGGACCTGGCCGCGGCCTACCTGGGCGGGGTCTCGCTGGCGGCGCTGCAGGCGGCCGGCCGGGTCACCGAGGTGAGCCCGGGCGCGGTGACGCTGGCGGCCACCGCCTTCTCCTGGCCGGTGGCGCCGTGGTGCCCCGACGACTTCTAGTCCGAGATCTGCCGGGCGAGGACGAAGCCGGAGCGGGTGCGGTCCATCGCCGGGGTGAACGGCCGCGGCTTGGTCCCCAGGTCGGCCATGAACGCCTCGACGTCGTCGGTCTCGATCTCGTAGGCGGCGACGTAGGGCCAGTCCATCCGGTTGCCGGTGACCACCTGGTAGCGGCGGGCGCTGCGCACCCCGTCGATCGACAGCAGGTCGGGCAGGTGCACCTCGTCGTACCAGGTGTTGAAGGCCTCCTCGTCCCCCTCGCCGTCGGTGGGCCCGTTCAGCGCTAGAAGCAGGTATCTCGCCATGGCAGAACCCTAGATCCCACCGGCGGTCACAGGGGGCGCGCGCCGTCCCACTCCTCCAGCGGCGAGCAGTGCCAGCGCCACGAGGCCACCGGCTCCAGCCCGGGCAGCTCGCCGCGGCCGGTCGCCCAGCGCAGCGCCGCGACCGGGTCGGCGTCGGCCGGCGCCCAGGGGAACAGCCGCACCAGGACGGCGTCGGCGAGGTCGGCCGGCGGCTGCCAGTCCCGGCCGAGCGCACCGGCGACGTCGGCGGTGTGCAGCAGCAGCTCGGCGGCGCCCATCGCGGCGAACCCGGAGGCGTCGGGGCGGCCCCAGTCGTGCCAGCCGCGGTCGCCCGGGGCCGCCCCCTCGACGGTGCGGGCGAGCACCTCGGCGGCGGCGGCCTGCTGGCGGACGAGCTCGGGCAGCGCGGCCTCCGGACGGCGGCCCAGGGTGAACCCGTCGGCCCGCTCGGCGCCGGCGGCGAGGTCCTGGGCGTACCAGATCAGGCAACCGGTGACGTGCGCGGTCACGCCGGCGACGTCGTCGTCCATCGCCGGCACCCGGGCCGCGCCGTCGGGCACCGTCGCGAGCAGCTCGCGGGCCGCCGCGGCGACCCGGCGCAGCTCCCCGGGGGTCATCCCGCTGGGGTCTCCCGGGCAGGGGCCTCCGAGCGGGTGGGCAGCCCGCCGGCCGGCCGGTGCCGGTCGCGCTCGTAGTCGGCGATCAGCCCGATCCGGCGCACGTGCCGCTCGTCCTGGCTGAAGGGGGTCGCCAGGAAGTGCAGCACCAGCTCGGTGGCCTCCTGGACGCTGTGCTGGCGGGCGCCGACGGCGACGACGTTCGCGTCGTTGTGCTGCCGGGCGAGCTCGGCGGTCGACGTGTTCCACACCAGCGCGGCGCGGACGCCGGGCACCTTGTTCGCCGCGATCTGCTCGCCGTTGCCCGAGCCGCCGATGACGACCCCCAGGCTGCCCGGCTCGGTGACGACCCGCTCGCCGACCGCGAAGCAGAACGGCGGGTAGTCGTCCTGGGCGTCGTACTCGAACGCCCCGCAGTCGACCGGCTCGTGCCCGGCCGCGGCCAGCGCCTGCTTGAGGTGGTCCTTGAACTCCAGGCCCGCGTGGTCGGTGCCGACGAAGACGCGCATGGGCCCGAGTCTGTCAGGCTCCCCCGGTGGCGGTGCTGGGAGTCGACGGGTGGCGCGGGCGCTGGGCCGGCGCGCTGCTGGAGGGCCGGTCGGTGCAGCTGTTGGCGCTCGACGACGCCCCCGCCGTCCTCGCCGTCCCGGGGGCGTCGGTGGTCGGGATCGACGTGCCGATCGGCCTGTCCGACGACGGCGTCCGGGCCTGCGACATGTCGGTGGCGGCCACCGGCGGGCGGTCGCTGTCGGCGCAGTCGTTCCAGCTGGTGGCCGCGATCCGCTCGCTGGACGACGCGCTCGGCGACCGGCCCGACCCGCGGGTGCACGAGGTCTTCCCCGAGCTGTCCTTCCGGGCGCTGGACGACCGGGTCCGGGCGCCCAGGGCGAGCGCGCAGGGGCTAGCCCAGCGGATCCGCGCCCTCGAGCCCGTGATGGACGTGCTCGACGCCCTCGCCGACGCCCCGTCCGGGCTGCCGGCGGTCGACGCGCTGGACGCCTGCGCCGCCGCCTGGTCGGCCCGCCGGATCGCCGACGGGACGGCGGACTGCGTGGGCTCCGACGAGCGGGACGCCCGCGGCCGGCCGATGCGGGTGAGCTGGTGACCTTCGTCGAGGTGGCCGACGGGGTGTTCGTCCGGCGGCACGCGGCGCTGGACCTCAACTGCGGGCTGGTGGTCGGCGACGGCGCGTGCCTGGTGGTCGACACCCGCTCCGACCTCGGCGAGGCCGCGGACCTGATGGCCGCGGTCCGCCGCGTCACCCCGCACCCGTGGGCCGTGGTGAACACCCACGCCCACTACGACCACTGCTTCGGCAACGCGGCGTTCCGGCCGGCCACCGTGTGGGGCCTGCGCGGCTGCGCGGCCGCGCTGGTCGCCACCGGGGAGGCGCAGCGGGCGGCGCGGGTGACGGAGCTGCGGGCGGCCGGGGACGCCGCGGGCGCCGACCGGGTGGCGGCCGCGCCGGTCGACCCGCCGGACGCGCTGGTCGACGACCTCGCCGTGCTCGACGTGGGCGGCCGGGAGGTGACCCTGCGGTTCCTCGGCCGCGGGCACACCGACGCCGACCTCGTCGTGGAGGTGGAGACCGCCCGCGACGGCACGGTGCTGTTCGCCGGCGACCTCGTCGAGGAGGGCGCCCCGCCGGCGTTCGAGGACGCCTTCCCCGCCGACTGGCCCGCGACGCTCGGGCGGGTGCACGCCCTGGCCCGCGGCCCGGTGGTGCCGGGGCACGGCGCGGTGGTCGACGCGGCGTTCGTCGGCGCGCAGCGGGAGGAGCTGCTGGCGGTGCTGGCCGCGGTCCGCGCCGGGCGGCTGGACCGCGGCCCCTACGACCCGGCGACGATGGCGCTCGCGGCGTCCCGGCTGAGCGGAGTCGCTCGGGAACGGTCTCCGCGCTCGAGCGACTCCGCTGCTACGTGAGCCGCCGCACCACCGGCAGCGGCAGCACGCGGAGCAGGCCGGCGACCGGGCGCCACGGCCACCCGGGCACGTAGGCGCGCACCGGCTCCCGCTCGATCGCGGCGACCAGCGCGTCCACGCCGGTGTCCAGGCCGACGGTGAACGGCCCGCGGCGGCCGACGTTGAGGTCGGTCTCGATGTAGCCGGGCAGCACGGTCGTCACCTCGATGCCGGTGCCGAGCAGGTCGGAGCGGATGCCCTCGGCCAGCGCGTTGAGCGCGGCCTTGCTGGCCCCGTACGCCGTCCGGGTGCCGCGCATGCCGCGGATCGAGGCGACCGAGGAGATCAGCACGAGGTGGCCGTGCCCCTGCGCGCGGAACAGCTCGACGGCGGCCTCGCACTGCGCGTGCGTGCCGAGCACGTTGGTGAACAGCGTCGCGCGGTTGGCCCAGCCCTTGCCGGTGCCGACCGAGGCGCCCTTGCCGATGCCGGCGTTGGCCACGAACCGGTCGAGGCCGCCCAGCTCACCGGCCAGCTCCGGCACGACCTCGGCGACGGCGGCGGCGTCGTCCACGTCGAGCCCGGCGGTGACGACGCGGATGCCCGGGTGCGCGGCGAGCAGCTCCTCGCGCAGGGCGTCGAGCAGCTCGGTGCGGCGGGCAACGAGGGCGAGGTCGCGGCCGCGGGCGGCGAAGCGGCGGGCCATGCCGGCGCCGAGGCCGGAGCTCGCGCCGGTGATCAGGATGCGCTGGCGGGTGGGACTCGGCACGCGAAGAGCATGACGAGTCCCACCCGGCCCCGCTGCAGGGGCCCGCCGCGAGCTCGCGAGTGGCGGGGGGCAGCGGGGTCCTTCATCAGGCGGAGCGGCGGAGCTCCAGGGCGTCGGCCGGGACCGAGTCCATGTCCGGACCGTTGAGCCGGGTCCGCTTGAGCTCCCAGAAGTCCGGCAGGTTGGCCAGCAGGACGGCGCCGTCGAAGGCCTTGCCGGCGTCCTCGCCCGTGGGGACCTTGCTGATGACCGGGCCGAAGAACGCGACGCCGTCGATGTGCATGACCGGGGTGCCGACGTCGTCGCCGACCGGGTCCATGCCCTCGTGGTGGCTCTTCTCCAGGGCGTCGTCGTACTCGGTCGAGGTGGCGGCCTCGGCCAGCGAGGTGGGCAGCCCGACCCGATCCAACGCCGGGACGATCAGCTCGTCGAGCTCGACGCCCTCGTGGTGGCGCAGCGTGCCCATGGCGGTGTAGAGGTCGCCGAGGACCTCCTCGCCGTGCTGCTGGGCCGCGGCGATCGCCACCCGCACCGGGCCGATCGCCTTGGTCATCATCTCGCGGTACTGCTCGGGCAGGTCACGCCCGCGGTTGAGCACCGCGAGCGACATCACGTGCCAGTGCAGGTCGATGTCGCGGACCTTCGCGGCCTCCAGGACCCAGCGGCTGGTCAGCCAGGCCCACGGGCACAGGGGGTCGAACCAGAAGTCGACGCGGGCCTTCACCGGCGCGCTCTGCACTGCCTCGGTCATGCGTGGTGCTCCTCGGGGTGACTCGCGGCCGGCGCGGAGCGCACCGGCCCTCTGGGGGCTGCCAAGTCCGGCGCCGGGCGGGTTGTTCCCGCGGTGCGCCGGGATCCGACCCGGCGGCGGATCCGGCCCGCGTGGGAAGCTGCCGGGCGTGGCTGTACCCAACCTGACCCGCGACGACGCGGCCGTCCGCGCCCGGCTGCTGGCCGTGCAGGACTACGACCTGCACCTCGACGTGACCGACGGCGCCGGGCACCCCGGCACCTCGACGTTCCGGTCGACGACGACGGTGCGGTTCACCTGCCGCGAGCCCGGCGCGAGCACGTTCATCGACCTCGTCGCCGAGACGGTGCACTCGGCCACCCTGAACGGGACGGCGCTCGACGTCGGCACCTACACCGAGGACGGCGGCCTGCCGCTGCCCGGCCTGGCCGCGGAGAACACCCTCGAGGTCGTCGCCGACTGCCGGTACTCCAACTCCGGCGAGGGCCTGCACCGCTTCGAGGACCCGGAGGACGGGCAGGTCTACCTCTACACGCAGTTCGAGCCGGCCGACGCCAAGCGGATGTTCGCCTGCTTCGACCAGCCCGACCTCAAGGGCACCTACGCGCTGCACGTGGTGGCGCCGTTCGACTGGCAGGTCGTCTCCAACACCGGGGGGCGCACCATCGAGGCCGGCCCCGGCGGGTCGCAGCTCGTGCACTTCGAGCCGACCAAGCGGCTGTCGACCTACCTGGTCGCGCTCGTCGCCGGCCCGTACGCCCGGGTGACCGACGAGCACGACGGCATCCCGCTGGGCCTGTACTGCCGCGCCTCGCTGGCCAAGTACCTGGACCCGGACGAGCTGTTCGCCGTCACCAAGCAGGGCTTCGACTTCTACCACCGGGTGTTCGACTACCCGTACCCGTTCGACAAGTACGACCAGCTGTTCGTGCCGGAGTTCAACGCCGGGGCGATGGAGAACGCCGGCGCGGTCACCTTCCTGGAGGACTACGTCTTCCGGTCCAAGACCAGCCGCGCCCGCTACGAGCGCCGGGCCGAGACGATCCTGCACGAGCTGGCGCACATGTGGTTCGGCGACCTGGTGACCATGCGCTGGTGGGACGACCTGTGGCTGAACGAGTCGTTCGCCACCTACATCAGCACCCTGTGCCAGGCCGAGGCGACCGAGTACACGACCGCGTGGACGACGTTCGCCAACACCGAGAAGGCCTGGGCCTACGCGCAGGACCAGCTGCCCTCCACCCACCCGATCGCGGCCGACATGGTCGACGTCGCCGCGGTCGAGGTGAACTTCGACGGCATCACCTACGCCAAGGGCGCCTCGGTGCTCAAGCAGCTGGTGGCCTACGTCGGCCGGGACGAGTTCCTCGCCGGCATTCGCCGCTACTTCCGCGCCCACGAGTACGGCAACACCACGCTGGCCGACCTGCTCGACCCGCTGTCGGAGGCCACCGGCCGCGACCTGTCCGCGTGGGTGGAGCAGTGGCTGCAGACCAGCCAGGTGAACACGCTGCGGCCGGTCTTCGAGCTGACCGACGACGGCCGCTACGCCTCGTTCGCGATCGAGCAGACCGCCGTCCCCGAGCACCCGCACCTGCGCCGGCACCGGCTGGCCGTCGGGCTCTACGACACCGGGCCGGACGGGCTGACCCGCACCACCCGCGTCGAGCTGGACATCGAGGGCGAGCGCACCGACGTCCCCGAGCTGGTCGGCCACCCGGCGGCCGCGCTCGTGCTGGTCAACGACGACGACCTGACCTACGCCAAGCTGCGGTTGGACGAGGGCTCGCTGGCGACGCTGCGCACCGCGATCGGCACGCTGGCCGACCCGCTGGCCCGGGCGCTGTGCTGGTCGGCGGCGTGGGACATGACCCGCGACGCCGAACTGCCCGCGCGCGAGTGGGTGCAGCTGGTGCTGGCCGGCATCGACGCCGAGACCGAGATCAGCGTCGTCCAGTCGCTGCTGGCCCGGGTGCAGACGGCGCTGACCTCCTACGCCGACCCGCGCTGGGCCGAGGTGGGCTGGCGGGCGTTGGCCGACAAGGCGCTGTCGGCGCTCGGGGCCGCCGCGCCGGGCAGCGACGAGCAGCTGCAGTGGTCGCGCACGCTGGCCGCGGCCGCCCGCACCGAGGAGCACGCCGCCGTGCTGCGCGGCCTGCTCGACGGCAGCCGGGTGGTCGAGGGGCTGGCGGTGGACGCCGACGCGCGGTGGGCCTTCCTCAACGGGCTGGTCGCCATCGGCGCGGCCGGGGACGCCGAGATCGACGCCGAGGCCGAGCGGGACGCCACCGCGACCGGGGTGCGCCGCGCGGCCACCGCCCGGGCGCTGCGGCCCACCGCGGAGTCCAAGGAGGAGACCTGGCGGCGGGCGTTCACCGACGCCAGCGTGCCCAACGCCGTGCACGAGGCGATGCTGGCCGGCTTCTGGCACCCGGCGCAGCGGGAGCTGACCGCCGGGTACGTCGAGCGCTACTTCGCCGACATCCGCCCGCTGTGGGAGAACCGCCCCGGCGAGATCGCCAAGAACGCGGTGCAGTACCTGTTCCCGCCGGTGGTGGAGCTGCGCACGGTGCAGGCCGCCGACGCGTGGCTGGCCGGGGACGAGCACCCCGCGTCGCTGCGCCGGCTGGTGGCCGAGGGCCGCGACGGCATCGCCCGGGCGCTGCGGGCCCGGGAGCGGGACGCCGCCGAGAGCGCCTGACCGCCGGACGACGAGAGGCCCAGGACCCGCCGGGTCCTGGGCCTCTCGCGTGCGCGCGGTGCGGCGGGTGAGCGCCTCAGTGCGTCTGCAGACCCCGCGGGTGCCCGGCCTGGTCCGACATCTGGCGCAGTCCGTTGACGATGCCGCCGACCAGGTCGCCGCCGGCGAAGGAGTTCGTCATGGACAGGACGGCGAGGGCGCAGGCGCGGTCGGGCAGCCGGCGCGCGGCCGCGTGCCCGGTGACGACCTCGACGACCCGCTGCCCCGGGGAGACGGCGACGAGCACCGAGTCGGCCGGGTCGCCGCCGGAGGTGGCGTGCAGCTCCTCGGCGCGGGAGCGGGTGCGCTGACCGAGGTCGCCGACGTACAGCGTGAAGCGCAGGCCGGTCTCGCGGGAGGACATGGTGAGCGCCTCGTCCAGCCGGGAGAGCTCCGGCAGCGAGAACGGCGTCGCGACGCCCTCGGCCTCGTCGGTGCGCGCGGGGTCGGTCGCGTGGGTGGCCGTGTCGTGCGACGTGGCCTCGATCGTGCGGGTCATCGCCGGCCTCCGGGGACGGTCTGGGTCGGGTGGGTCATGGGAGCGCGGTCCGGCGGTGCTGCGGTCACCAGGTGCCGCGGGCGCCGCCGAGCGGGCCGCTGCGGACCGGGACGGGGCGGGCCGCGGCGGCCGCCGAGGAGCCGGCGCCGGACTCGATGCCGTGCGGCTCCTGGTAGACCGAGGACCCGATCGCCTTCGGGCCGCTGTCGTGCGAGCCCGCCGCCGGGCCGTGCAGCGGGTGCGGCTCCCACCAGACCGGCGGGTACTCCCACGCCTGGCCCGGCTTGTAGCGGGCCTTCTTCGTCCGTCCCGGGACGAGCGTCAGGAGGGCGAAGAGGGCGACGACCGCCAGCGGGATCACCGCGAAGATGAGGATGGTCTCGACGACGCTCACGCCCGACAACCTACCGGCAGGCGCCCGTCAACCCGCGGTCGTGTCCCATCCGGGCGGGTGTCGCCGCGCCCACGGGCGGGCCTGCTCCAGCTGCGCGGAGAGCGCGAGGAGCGTGGCCTCGTCGGCCGGGCGCCCGACCAGCATCGTCCCGACGGGCAGCCCGCCCCCGGTCCAGTACAGCGGGACGCTGACCGCCGGCTGCCCGGTGACGTTGTAGACGGCGGCGTAGGCGGCGTAGCGCTTCTGCCGCTCGAAGTCCGGCCCGCCCTCGCCGTCCTCGGTGAACCAGCCCAGCGGCCGCGGCGTCGCCGAGCAGACCGGCGCGAGCAGCACGTCGTAGCCGGCCGTCGCCTGCACCCAGCGGCGGGCGAACAGCCGCAGCACGGTGAGCGCCTCCATCGCCTGCTGCGCGGACAGCGCCAGGCCCCGCTCGCGCAGCTCGCGGGTGAGCGGCCGCAGCTCCCCCACCCGCCGGGGCGGCACCACGAGCGTGGTGGCCGACAGCACCCAGGCCCGCTCGAACGCGGCGACGACGGCCGGGGTGAGCGGCGGGCCGGGCAGGTCCTCGACCTGGTGCCCGAGGTCGGCCAGCAGGCTCGAGGCGTCCTCGAAGGCGGCGACGACGTCGGCGTCCGGCTCCGCACCGGGCATGCCCGGGTCCAGGTAGCGGCCCACCCGCAGCCGGCCCACCGGCCGGTCGGCGGCGCCCAGGAAGGTCTCCCCCGGCGGCAGGGGCGGCGCCCAGGACGGGTCGCCGGGGACCGGCCCGGCCATCGCGTCGAGCATCGCCGCGGCGTCGCGGACGCTGCGGGCGATCGGGCCGTTGGTGCCGAACCCGGTGATGTCGGCGCCGAGCGGGGCGTTGCTGACCCGGCCGCGGGTGGGCTTGAGCCCGAAGAGCCCGTTGACGCCGGCCGGGATGCGGATCGAGCCGCCGCCGTCGCTGCCCTGCGCGAACGGCACGAGCCCGGCGGCCACCGCGACCGCGGCCCCGCCGCTGGAGCCGCCGGCCGACCGCGCCGGGTCCCAGGGGCAGCGCGCGGGCCCGGCCACCGCGTTGTCGGTGTAGCAGGGGAAGCCGAACTCGGGGGTGTTGGTCTTGCCCAGGCTGATCGTGCCGGCGGCGGCCAGCCGGGTGACGACGGCGTCGTCCACCCCGGGCACGAAGTCGGCGTGCAGCGCGGAGCCGAACGTCGTCCGGACGCCGGCGGTGTTGTTCAGGTCCTTGATCGCGGTCGGGACGCCGAGCAGCGGCGGCAGGTCGCCGCCGCGGCGCAGCCGGTCCTCGGCGGCGGTGGCCGCGTCGAGCGCCGCGACCGGGGTGACGGTGACGAACGCGCCGAGCCCGGCGTCGAGGGCGTCGACGCGGGCCAGGCAGTGCTCCACCAGCTCGGTGGGGCTGACCTCCCCCGCGCGGACGGCGGCGGCCTGCTCGAGCGCGGTGAGGTCGTGCAGCTGGGTCACGCCGCCGAACGGTAGACAGTGCGGCGTGGACCTGACCCGCGCGGCCGCCGAGGCGCAGGACGCCGCCGACCCGCTCGCCCCGTTCCGCGACCGCTTCGTCGTCGCCGACACCGACCGGCTGTACCTGGACGGGAACTCGCTCGGCCGGCTGCCGCGGGAGACGCCGGCGGCGCTGGCCCGCGTCGCCGAGGAGCAGTGGGGCCGCGGGCTGGTCGGGTCGTGGTCGTCGTGGATCGGCCGCGCCACCGAGGTCGGGGACCTGCTGGCCACCGGGGTTCTCGGCGCCCGGCCGGGCGAGGTGCTGGTCAGCGACTCGACGTCGGTCGACCTCTACAAGCTGGTCGTCGCCGCCGCCGACGCCCGGCCGGGCCGCGACGTCCTGGTGTGCTGCGCCGACGACTTCCCCACCGACCGGTACCTGGTCGCGGGGGTGGCGGCCGCCCGCGGGATGGCGGTGCGCGAGGTGCCCGCGCACATCGACGAGGGGCTCGACCTCGCCGTGCTCGCCGCGGCACTGGACGAGCGGGTGGCCGTCGTCGTCCTGTCCGCGGTGGCCTACCGCTCGGGCGCGCTGCCCGACCTGGCCGCCGTGACGCGGCTGGTGCACGACGCGGGCGCGCTGGTGCTGTGGGACCTCTCGCACGCCGCCGGAGCGGTGCCGGTGGAGCTCGACGCGATCGGCGCGGACCTGGCGGTCGGCTGCACCTACAAGTACCTCAACGGCGGCCCGGGCGCGCCGGCCTTCCTCTACGTCCGGCGCGACCTGCAGGACCGGCTGCGCCAGCCGATCTGGGGCTGGTTCGGCCAGCGGGACCAGTTCGCGATGGGCCCGGTCTACGACCCGGCGCCGGGCATCGAGCGCTTCGGCGTGGGGACGCCGCCGGTGCTGGCGATGGCCGCGGTCGAGGTCGGCGCGCGGCTGGTGGCCGAGGCCGGCGTCGACCGGCTCGCGGCCAAGGGCCGGGCGCTGACCGACCTGGTGGTGGCGCTGGCCGACGCGTGGCTGGCGCCGCACGGCGTCGTCCTCGCCTCGCCGCGGGACGCCGCCCGCCGCGGGTCGCACGTCAGCCTGGCGCACCCGCAGGCGTGGCAGCTGACCCAGGCGCTGGTCGACCGCGGCGTCACCCCGGACTTCCGGACGCCGGACCGCGTGCGGCTCGGCCCCGCGCCGCTGTACACCCGCTTCGTCGACGTGTGGGACGCGATGGACCGCTTCCGCGCCGTCCTCGCCGAGGGCGCGCACGAGGCGTACCCGACCGAGCGCTCCCGGGTCACCTGACCTCAGGAGTCAGCGGGACGCGGCGGCGAAGACGACCAGGTTCTCCGTCGCAGCGCGGCCGTCGCCCGGCTCGACGCAGGTGATCAGCACCAGCCGGCCCGGCACGGCGGCCCACACGTCGGCGGCGCCGGGCAGCTCGTCGCGGTCGTAGCGGGCGCTGCGCTCGACGGTGTACTCGACCGTCCCCGCGGGGCCGTCCACCCGGACGACGTCGCCCGGGTCCAGCGCGCTGCCGTCGGCGTCGCCGGCCAGGAGCGGGTCGAACCCGTACCTGCCGGCGTCGGTCGAGTGCGCGGCGAGGTAGACGGTGTCGGCCGCGTCGCCGCCCGGCCGGCCGTAGGGCTCGATCCAGTAGGCGGCGGTCAGCGTCGGCGGGTCGATCACCCCGCCGTGCGGGGTCAGCGGCAGCACCGGCAGGTCCAGCCCCACCGCCGGGACGGTCAGGTGCACCGCGGACGACGGCGGCGGCTCCCCGTCGGCCGGCGGCCGCGGCCGGACCGGCTCGTCGGCGACCGGCATCGGCGGTGCGGTCCCGGTCGGGGTCCCGGGCCCGGCCGTCAGCCCGACGGCGAGCAGCGCGGCGCCCGCGACGCCCAGCCCGCCGACCGCCGCGACGGCGGCTCGGTGACGGAGCGGGGACACGTCCGGGACCGTAACGAGACGGCGCGGTCTCCCCGGGACGACGCGCGGCCCGGGTTCAGTCGGGCTCGGGCGCCCCGATCGGGTTGCCGGCCGGCCAGTGCCCCGCGGCGACGACGGCGCGGCGCACCGGCGCGAGCAGCGCGGCCAGCCGGTCGCAGCCGGGGTCGCCCAGCGCCTGCCACGGCCGCAGCGCCAGCCGGTCGGTGTCGGCCTCGATCGCGGTGACCGTCGCCAGGCCCTCGGCGGTGAGCGCGTCGCCGTCCAGCCAGCCGCGGCCGGCCAGGTCGGCGGCGGCGGCGTCCCACTCCTCCGCCGTCCAGCCGCGGGCGCGCAGCAGCCAGTCCCGCTCGGTGCGGCCGGCCGCGACGGCCAGCACGTGCCCGCCCAGCCCGGAGATCCCGCGCTGCACCAGCGCCACGACGTGCCCGTCCCCGCGGTGCTCGCGCAGCGTGGTGAGCGCCTGCCACAGCGCCAGGTGCGGGCGGTCGGGCTCCGGCAGGCCCGCGTTGGCCGCCGCCAGCGGCCGGCCGGGGACGTCCACCGCCGCGGCGGCGGCGCCCGCGAGCGCCGCGGCCTCCGCGGCCTCGGCCGAGTCCGGCCACGACTCCCCCAGCACCCGCCGGGCCGCGGCGTCCACGCCGGCCAGGCGGGCGGCGAGCGCGTCGGCCGGCGGAAGCGCCGACCACACGTCGGGCACCCAGCGGCGGACGAACCCGGGGGCGAACCCGGCGAACGTCGCCGTCACCACCTCGGGCCCGACCGGGCCCAGCGGCGCGGCGCGCATCGCGAAGTAGCCGGCCCAGAAACCGCGCAGCCCTCCGTCCTCGGTGGCGGCGCGGCACTCCGGCGCGAAGTAGGTCAGCGCGTGGAACGGCTCGCCGAGCGCCCAGAGCCGCCGCGCGGTCCCCGGTGACGTCATCCCCGGCCCGCTCGCAGGGGCCCGCCGCGAGCCTGTGAGCGGTGGGGGGCGAGGGGGTCCTTCATGCGCTGACGGTCTCGGGCACGCCCAGCCACTCGCGCCAGCGCGGGTCCACGGTGCGGTGACCGAGCAGCCGCCAGGCCGCGCCGCTGGGCGTTCGCGGCGGGTGCGGCAGCTTCCAGCCCAGCTCGGCCAGCGACCGGTCGGCCTTGGTGTGGTTGCAGCGCCGGCAGGCGGCCACGACGTTGTCCCAGGTGTGGGTGCCGCCGCGGCTGCGCGGCACGACGTGGTCGATGCTGGTCGCCGAGCCGCCGCAGTACACGCAGGTCTGCCCGTCGCGGGTGAACACCGCCCGCCGCGACAGCGGCACCTGCGCCGGGTAGGGCACCCGGACGTAGCGGGTGAGCCGGACGACGACCGGCACGGGCAGCGACACCGACTCGGCGTGGACGACGTCGGCCGCGGAGTCCACCGACACGGCCTTCTCCGCCAGGACGAGCACGATCGCCCGGCGGCTGGAGACCACGCACAGCGGCTCGTAGGTGGCGTTGAGCAAGAGGGTGGCCGCGGTGGTGCCGCGGCCCGGTGCAGGGGGGAGCGGTAAGGGCACGGGGTCGCGGCGCGGGCCCGGCTGGCCTGCGGGCGACCCGTTGACGACACGCGGCACGGGGCACCTCCGAGCGCCGCGGGACGTGCCGCTGGGTGCTGCGCGACCCACGGGCGATCCCATCATGGCCCCGAACGGCGGTTCTGCGCTCGCGGGATGCGCGGCCGGGTGTCGTCCCGGTCACCTACGTTGAGGTCGTGCGCTATCCCGAGGCCCCGCGGCTCGACCTCGTCGAGGACCTGCACGGCACCCCCGTCGCCGACCCCTACCGCTGGCTCGAGGACGTCGCGGACCCGCGCACCCGCGCGTGGACCGACGCCCAGGACGCCCTGACCGCCGAGGCGCTGGCCGCGCTGCCGATGCGCGCCGCCTTCGCCGCCCGGCTCGAGCAGCTCGTGCACGCCGGCGCCGTCGGCGTGCCGGTGCACCGGGCCGGCCGGGCCTTCTCCACCCGCCGCGACCCCGGCCAGGAGCACGCCGTCCTCCGGGTCCGCGAGCCCGACGGCACCGTCCGGGTGCTCGTCGACCCCATGGCGATCGACCCGGACGGCACCACCACCCTCGACGCCTGGTCGCCGTCCTGGGAGGGCGACCGGCTGGCCTACCAGCTCTCCACCGGCGGCGACGAGGAGTCGCGGCTGTACGTGCTCGACGTCGCCACCGGCGAGCAGCTCGACGGGCCGGTCGACCGCTGCCGCTACTCCCCCGTCGCCTGGCTGCCCGGCGGCGAGGAGCTGTTCTACGTCCGCCGGCTCGCGCCGGAGCAGGTCCCGGCCGGCGAGGAGCAGTTCCACCGCCGCGTGTGGCGCCACCGGGTGGGCGCCGACCCCGGCACCGACGTGCTCGTGCACGGCGAGGGCCTCGACCCCACGAACTACTACGGGGTGCGCACCAGCCGCGACGGGCGCTGGCTGACCGTCTCCGCCTCGGCCGGCACCGCCCCGCGCGACGACGTCTGGCTGGCCGACCTCGCCTCCGGCGGCGGGCTGCGCGAGCTGCAGGTCGGCGTCGACGCGCAGACCGCCGCGTGGGTCGCCCGCGACGGCCGGCTGTGGCTGCTCAGCGACCGCGACGCCCCGCGCTGGCGGCTGGCCGTCGCCGACCCCGAGGACCCGGCCACCTGGGCGGTCGGCGCCTGGCGGGAGGTGATCGGCCAGTCCGACGACGGCGTCCTGTCCGACGTCGCGCTGGTCGACGGGCCGGACGGCGGGCTGCAGGTGCTCGCCGTCCACTCGGTCGACGCCACCGACCGGCTCAGCGTCTGGGCGGCCGACGGCTCCGGCAGGCTCGCCGAGGTGACCGCGCTGCCCCCGGGCAGCGTCTCCGGCGTCAGCTCCCCGCCCGAGGGCGGCAGCACCGCCTGGGTCGGCTACACCGACCACGCCACCCCGCCGTCAGTGCTGCGCTGGGACGCCGCCGACCCGACCGCGCTCGCCGAGGACGAGCGGGCCCCGGTCGCCGGCGACGTCCCCGCGATGACCGTCGTGGAGACGCACGCGACCAGCCGCGACGGCACCCCGGTGCACTTGTTCGTGCTCAGCGGCACCGGCCGGCCGGACACCCCGCGGCCGACCGTCCTCTACGGCTACGGCGGCTTCAACGTCGCGCTCACCCCCGCCTACTCGGCGCAGGCCCTGTCCTGGGTCGCGGCCGGCGGCGTGTGGGTCGTGGCCAACCTGCGCGGCGGCTCCGAGCACGGCGAGGAGTGGCACCGCGCCGGCATGCGCGAGCGCAAGCAGAACGTGTTCGACGACTTCGCCGCCGCCGGGGAGCACCTGGTCGCGCAGGGGTGGACGACGCACGACCGGCTGGCCGTGATGGGCGGCTCGAACGGCGGGCTGCTGGTCGGCGCGACGCTCACCCAGCGCCCCGACCTCGCCGCCGCGGTCGTCTGCAGCGCCCCGCTGCTCGACATGGTCCGCTACGAGCGCTTCGGCCTGGGCCGGACGTGGAACGACGAGTACGGCACCGCCGAGGACCCGGTGGAGCTCGGCTGGCTGCTGGGCTACTCGCCGTACCACAACGTGCGCGAGGGGACGGCCTACCCGGCGGTGCTGTTCACGACCTTCGAGAGCGACACCCGGGTCGACCCGCTGCACGCCCGCAAGCTGGCCGCCGCGCTGCAGCACGCCACGACGGCGGAGGCGCCGGTGCTGCTGCGCCGGGAGACCTCCGTGGGCCACGGCGCGCGCGCCGTGAGCCGGACCGTGGGGCTCGCGGCCGACCAGCTGGCGTTCCTCGCCGCGCACACCGGACTGCGCCCCGGCCCCGGCGAGGAATCGCGCACACCTGGCTGACGCGGGCGCCGACGCCTGCGAGAATTTCCGTGATGAGCGCTTCACTGTCCGTGGTCGCAGCGGCCGACGGCGGCACCGCGGAGATCCCCGACTGCGTCACCGAGGTGGGCTCCCTGTGCGCCCGCGTCTACGACCTCTTCGGCATCGACTGGCTGGCGGCCAACGCCGACGCGCTGATCGCCCGGCCGGCGCGGATCCTGCTCGTCGTCGTCCTCGCGGTCGTCGTGCGCGCGCTGCTGCACCGGGGCATCCGGCGGCTGGTCACCCGCACCGCGACGGGCGCCGTGCCGACGATCCTGCGGCCGTGGCGCAACCGGGCCCGCGCCGCCGACCCCGACGGCGTGGAGAGCATCGCCGCCCGCCGCACCCAGCGGGCCGAGGCGATCGGGTCGGTGCTGCGCAGCATCGCCTCGTTCGTGGTGCTGGGCATCGCCGTCGTCCTGGTGCTCGGCGAACTCGGCGTCAACCTCGCGCCGATCATCGCCAGCGCCGGCGTCCTCGGCGTGGCCCTGGGCTTCGGCGCGCAGAACCTGGTCAAGGACTTCATCTCCGGGATCGGGATCATCCTCGAGGACCAGTACGGCGTCGGCGACGTCGTCGACCTCGGCGAGGCCACCGGCACCGTCGAGGCGGTGGGACTGCGGATCACCCGGGTACGGGACGCCCACGGGGTGGTCTGGTACGTCCGCAACGGCGAGGTGCTGCGCGTGGGCAACAAGAGCCAGGGCTTCGCCCAGGTCGTCATCGACATGCCGGTCGCCCACGACACCGACCTCGACGCCTGCCGGCTGGTCATGCAGGAGGTCGCCGACGAGATGTACGCCGAGCCGGAGTGGGCGGCGGTCCTGCTGGCCGAGCCGGAGTCGCTCGGCGTCGAGCAGATCACCGCCCAGGGGGTGGTCATGCGGGTGCAGGTGCGCAGCACGAACACCGACCAGTGGCGGGTGGGCCGCGAGCTGCGGCTGCGGCTGTCCGAGCGGTTCGCCGCCGAGGGCATCCGGACACCGAACCCCGTGCTGGGGGCGGCGCCGGCCGCGCAGGGGGCCACCCGGTGAGCGGGCGGCCGGCCGCCGACGGCCGCCCGGACCCCTCCGCCCGCGAGGTCCCCGAGCAGGCCACCTTCACCGAGGTGCTCGCCGTCGCCGAGTTCCGGCCGCTGTTCGGCAGCTTCCTGCTCTCCACGATCGGCGACCAGCTGGCCCGCGTCGCCCTGACGGTGCTGGTCTACCAGCGCACCGACTCGCCGCTGCTGTCGGCGATCACCTTCGCGATCAGCTACCTGCCGTGGCTGGTCGGCGGGCCGGTGCTGTCGACGCTGGCCGACCGGCTGCCCCGGCACCGGGTGCTCATCGCCAGCGACGTGGCGCGGTGCGTGCTCGTGGCCGGCATGGCGGTGCCCGGCGTGCCGCTGCCGGTCCTGCTGGTGCTGCTGCTGCTCGTGTCGCTGTTCGCGCCGCCGTTCGAGTCGGCCCGCTCGGCGCTGATGGCCGATGTGCTGACCGGCGACCGGTACGCCGTCGCCACCTCGCTGACCAACGTCAGCTCCCAGGTCTCGCAGGTCGTCGGCTTCGCCCTGGGCGGCTCGCTGCTCGCGGCGCTCAGCCCGTCGTGGGTGCTGCTGCTGGACGCCGCCACCTTCGCCGTCTCCGCCGTCTGGCTGCGCCTCGGGCTGCGGCCCCGGCCGGCCACCGCCGCCCCCGACGGCGCGCACGCCTCGGTCTGGCGCGACGCCGGCGACGGGCTGCGGCTGATCACCCGGACGCCGCGGCTGCTCACCCTCGTCGTCCTGGTGTGGGTGGGTGTGATGTTCGCCAACGCGGCGGAGGGCATCGCCGCCCCGCTGGTCGACGAGATCGGCGGCGGCGCCACCGCGGTCGGCCTGCTGCTGACGGCCAACCCGCTGGGCGTGACCATCGGCGGGCTGCTGCTCGCCCGGCTCGTCGCCCCGGCCCGGCGGGACCGGCTGGTCGGGCCGCTCGTGCTGCTGTCGCTGGTGCCGGTGCTGCTGGCCGGGCTGGTCGCGGCGTGGGCCCCGGCCGGGAGGGGGACCTTCGCCGTCGTCCTGGCCTGCATGTTCGTGGCCGGCCTCGGCGCCTGCTGGACCATCCCGCTGAACGTGACCTTCGTGCAGGAGGTGCCGCCGGCCTACCGCGGCCGCGCCATCGGGGTCGCGGTCAGCGGCCTCTACGGCGTGCAGGGCCTGGGCGCGCTGGGCGCCGGCCTGGCCGCCGAGGGGCTGGCGCCCAGCGCGGTCGTGGCCCTGATCGGCGGTCTGGGCGTGCTCGCCGTCCTCCCGCCGCTGCTGGCCTGGACCCGGCTGCAGGCCGCCGGCCGGGCGGGCGACGTGGCGAGCACCGCCGTGGCTGCGGGACGATAGGTCCGTGACCGAGCTTGCGAGGTCACGCATCAGCACAGCACCGTCGGTCACGATGCCGACGAGCGCCAGCGAGGAGACGTCGTGACCGAGCTTGCGAGGTCACGCATCAGCACAGCACCGTCGGTCACGATGCCGACGAGCGCCAGCGAGGAGACGTCGTGACCGAGCCGAGCCGCACGCTGCCCTCGGCGCGGACCTTCTACGACGAGGTGGGCGGGGCGCCGACGTTCGAGCGCCTGGTGTCCCGCTTCTACGCCGGCGTCCGCGCCGACCCGGTCCTCGCGCCGCTGTACCCCCAGGACGACTGGGAGGGCGCCGAGACCCGGCTGCGGATGTTCCTGGAGCAGTACTGGGGCGGCCCCACCACCTACTCGCAGCAGCGGGGCCACCCGCGGCTGCGGATGCGGCACGCCCCGTTCGCCATCGGCCCGGCCGAGCGCGACGCGTGGCTGCGCACCATGCGCGACGCCGTCGACACCCTCGACCTGACCCCCGAGCAGGACGCCACGCTGTGGGGGTACCTGGAGATGGCCGCCCGCAGCATGCAGAACCGCTGGCCCGACGACGCGCACGGCGACCTCTCCCCGCACTGATCGGCGGCGCGACCGCGCGCCGCACCCCGAGCACCTGAGGAGCCCGGTGACCCCGAGCCCGTCGTCCCCGCACGCCCTGCCGATCCGCCCCTTCCGGACCGAGGGCCCGGACTGGTGGCGCGACGCCGTCTTCTACCAGGTCTACATCCGCAGCTTCGCCGATGGGAACGGCGACGGCGTCGGCGACCTGGCCGGCATCCGGGCGCGCCTGCCGCACCTGGTCGACCTGGGCGTCGACGCCCTGTGGATCACGCCCTTCTACCCCTCGCCGATGGCCGACCACGGCTACGACGTCGCCGACCCGCGCGACGTCGAGCCGGCCTTCGGCGACCTGGCCGAGTTCGACGCGCTGCTGGCCGAGGCGCACGCCGCCGGCATCCGGGTGACCGTCGACCTGGTGCCCAACCACAGCTCGCACGCCCACGAGTGGTTCGAGGCGGCGCTGGCCGCCGGGCCCGGCTCCCCGGAGCGGGCGCGCTACCTGTTCCGCGACGGCCGCGGCCCGGACGGCGCCGAGCCGCCCAACAACTGGCCGTCGGTCTTCGGCGGGCCGGCGTGGTCGCGGGTGCCCGACGGGCAGTGGTACCTGCACATCTTCGCCCCCGAGCAGCCCGACCTGGACTTCACCAACCCCGAGGTGCTGGCCGACCTCGAGGAGACCATGCGGTTCTGGCTGGCCCGCGGGGTCGACGGGTTCCGCATCGACGTCGCCCACGGCATGGCCAAGCCCGAGGGGCTGCCGGACATGGTGCCGATGGAGGACACCGGCCTGCTGGCCGACCACGGCCCGGGCGACCACCGGTTCGACCAGGACGGCGTCCACGAGGTGCACCGGCGGATCCGGCGGGTGCTCGACGCCCACCCCGGCTCGATGGCCGTCGGCGAGGTGTGGGTGTCCGACGACGACCGGCTGGCGCAGTACCTGCGCCCCGACGAGCTGCAGCTGGCGTTCAACTTCAAGCTGCTGACCGCCGACTGGGACGCCGAGGCGCTGCGGACGGCGGTGGTCCACTCGCTGGCCACCGTCGTGGGGACGCCGGCGCCGGCCTGCTGGGTGCTGTCCAACCACGACCGCCCGCGGCACGTCACCCGCTACGGCGACGGCACCGTGGGCACCCGCCGGGCGCGGGCGGCGGCGCTGCTGCAGCTGGCCCTGCCGGGCGCGGCGTACCTGTACAACGGCGACGAGCTGGGCATGCCCGACGTCGACCTGCCCGACGAGGCGCTGCAGGACCCGATCTGGGAGCGCTCGGGCCACACCGAGCGCGGCCGCGACGCCTGCCGCATCCCGGTGCCGTGGTCGGGCACCGAGCCCTCCTACGGGTTCTCCACCCGGCCGGACACCTGGCTGCCGATGCCCGCCGGCTGGGGCCCGCTCACCGCCGAGGCGCAGGCGGCCGACGCCGGTTCGATGCTGTCGCTGTACCGTCGTGCGCTCGCGCTGCGGGCGACCTCGCCGGCGGTCCGCGGCGAGGGCCTGGAGTGGCTGCCGGCGCCCGCGGGGTGCCTGGCGTTCCGCCGTCCCGGCGGCCTGGTCTGCCTGGTCAACCTCGGCCCGGCCGGGGTCCCGCTGCCGGAGGGCGAGGTGCTGCTGGCCAGCGACGACGTGTCCGGCGGCACGGTCGGCGTCGACACGGCGGTCTGGCTCACCGCCTGATGGAGGGCCTCCCTGCCCCCCACCGCTCGGAGCTCGCGGTGGGCCCCTGCAGGGAGGCCCCGGCGCGTCCCCGCGCGGCGCGCCGGAGGGTGTCCGCCGTCCCCCTGCGTCGAGGGGCGCGGATCGCGGACGCGGATAGAATCGACGGCGTAACGACGCGTCACGGGGGACGCTCAACACCACGGTCGACCGGCCCCTGGCCGGGGCCCTGCCCTGGGGAGGCCGCCCGCAGATGACGCTGCTGCAGGTCGAGGGACTGCGCAGGTCCTTCGGAGGACGGCGGGTCCTGCGGGACGTCAGCTTCAGCATCGACGAGGGCGAGGTCGTCGGCCTCGTCGGCGCCAACGGCGCGGGCAAGTCGACGCTCGGCGACATCGTCGCCGGGATCACCGCCCCCGACGGCGGCCTGATGACGCTGCAGGGCGCGGCGTACGCGCCGCTGTCGGCCGAGGACGCCCGCCACCTCGGCGTCGGCGTGGTCGAGCAGCTGATCCGGATCGACCCGGAGCTCACCGTCGCCCAGGCGGTGTTCCGCGGGACGCCGAAGGCCGGGCGACCGCAGGCCGAGCTCCGCCGGCAGGCGCAGGTGCTGCTGTCCGAGGTCACCCTCGACATCAGCCCCGACACCCTCGTCGGCGAGCTGCCCCACTTCGTCTACGGCCTGGTCGAGATCGCCCGCATGCTCGCCGAGGACACCCGGCTGGTGGTGCTCGACGAGGTCTCCGCGGCGCTGCTGCCGGCCGAGGTCACCGGCCTGCACGCGGTGGCCGACCGGCTGCGCCGGCAGGGCCGCGGCGTCCTCTACATCAGCCACCGGCTGCCCGAGATGCTCGAGGTGGTCGACCGCGTGCTGGTGCTGCGCGAGGGCCGGATCGCGCTCGACGCGCCCAGCTCGACGCTGGACCCGGTGCGGCTGGCCGCGGCCACCATCGAGGGCATGGCGCCGGTGCCCCCGCCCCGCGTCGAGGAGCCGCAGGCCGAGGACGCCGTCCCGGTGGAGCGGCCCCGCCGGCCGGCGCCCGCCGACGACGAGGTCGTCCTGCAGGTGCGCAACCTGCGGGTGCCCGACCGGGTGGAAGGCGTGGACCTGCTGCTGCGGCGCGGCGAGGTCATCGGGCTGACCGGCCACCGCTCCTCCGGCGTCCGGGAGATCGCGGGCGCCCTCAGCGGCGAGCTGCCGGCGGTCAGCGGCGAGGCCCTGCTGCACGGCGAGCCGGCCGACGTCGAGGCGCTGCGGCTGCCCGCCTACACCCCCGACGACGACGCCTACGGGGTCGACCCGGGCGAGACGATCGCGCGGACGCTGGTGCGGGAGCCGTACGGCGCGCTGACCGACCTGCGCACCGAGATCGCCCAGCTGCGCGGGGTGATCCGCACGGTGCACAGCCTGGACGTGAAGACGCTGAGCATCCGCACGATGTTCGGGGCGCTGTCCGGCGGCGACCAGCACAAGCTGGCGCTGGCCCGTTGGATGGCCACGGCCCCGGACGTCGTCGTCGTCCACGAGCCCACCCGCGGGCTGGACGTGCGGGCCCGCGCCCAGGTGCGGCAGCTGCTGGACGAGGCCACCGCGCACGGCACCTCGGTCGTCGTGGTCTCCGTCGACCCGGACGAGCTGGCCGAGTGCTGCGACCGGGTCGGCATCGTGGCCGGCGGCCGGGTGACCCGCTGGATCGACACCCACGGGCTGGCGACCGCCGCCGTCCGCGAGCACATCGAGGCCGCCACCGCCGCCTGAGCGGCCGCCCGTCCCCCGTCCGGACGGCCGCCCCAGCGGTCCTGCGCGGTGCCGCCCGCCCCCCGGCCGGACGGCACCGCCCCTGCGTCAGACGGCGACGGTGCCGGCGATGGCGCGCAGCTTGTGCCGGGCCAGGGCGAGGTTCGCGGTCACGCGGTTGAGCACGAGGTAGATGAACAGGCCGGCGTTGCCCTGCCCCTTGAGCACGTTGATCAGGTGGTACTGGCCGGCGAGCGTGATCAGGATGTCCTCGACCTCGTCCTTCAGCTCGAGGTCGGAGATGGTCCGCAGCTTCGCGCGGACCACGTTGGAGTTGCCGGCGGCGGCGACGTTGAGGTCGAAGCCGGGCGTGCCGCCGGCCGCCAGGGCCATGCCGCTGTCGATGTCGACGATCGCGGCGCCGCTGGCGCCCTCGATCCCGAGCAGGTCGGCGATCACGTTGTCGAGCTGTGCCACGGGTGGTGCTCCGTTCGTCTCTCGTGGGGGACGCAGCGCGGGGCTGCGCGCCGGGCCGGGGGGCGACCCGGGTCGAGCGGGCGGGCCGGACGGGCGGAGGGGCCGGGAGTCCCCCGGTGGTGGGGCCGGGACGTCGGGCGCCTGCTGCTGCGCCCGCCGCTCCGGTGCCGCGTGCTGCGGTGCGGGGCGTCCTCGCCCCCACAGCGACGCCCACCACCCGGTTGCCATGCCCTGTTCCGCCTTCGCCGAGAGGCTCGCCGTCCCCAGGGAACACGAGGTCGTGAGGGGCGGGCAAACCGAACGACGTATCTGCTGGTGAGCGCGTGGCCACCCACGGCCACCGTCGCGGGGCCCCGCCGGACCGCACCGCGGACGGCCGCCGGCCGGCCCTCGGGTACCTTCCGGCGGGGGCCGGGCGCCTGCCGCCCGCCCGCATCGGAACCGCCGGAGGAGACGCTCGTGAAGACCCGGGACCTGGCCTACGTCGCCCTCTTCGCCGCCGTGATCGCGGTACTGGGACTGCTGCCGGCGGTGTACCCGCTGGGCTCGGCCGTGCCGATCACCGCGCAGACCCTCGGGGTCATGCTGGCCGGCTCCGTGCTCGGTGCCCGCCGGGGCGCCCTGGCGGTGCTCGTCTTCCTCGCCGTCGTCGCCGCCGGCCTGCCGGTGCTCTCGGGCGGCCGCGGGGGGCTCGTGTGGTTCGCCAGCGCGTCGGCCGGCTACCTGTACAGCTGGCCGATCGCCGCCTTCGTCATCGGCGCACTGACCCAGCTGACCTGGCGCCGGTTCAACCTCGCCTGGGCCATGGCGGCCAACCTGATCGGCGGCGTCGCGGTGATCTACGCGATCGGCATCCCGTTCGTCAGCGTCTACACCGACGCCTCGCTGACCGCGGCCGCGTCCTCCGCCGTCGCCTTCATCCCTGGCGACCTGGTCAAGGCCGGGATCGCCTCGGTCGTCGCCGTCGCCGTGCACAAGGCGTACCCGGTCATCGAGCTGCCCCGCCGGCGGCCGGCGGCGGGCTGAGCCGTGCGGTGGGGACGGCGGGCGGCCGACGTCGCCGCGGCCGCGGTCCTCCCCCGGACGGCGATCGAGCTGCGGGACGTCGCCCATGCGTACGGCGAGCGGCCGGTCCTGCGCGACGTCACGCTGAGCCTCGCGGAGTCCCGGGTCGGCGTGGTCGGCGCCAACGGCTCCGGCAAGAGCACCTTCGCCCGGCTGCTCAACGGGCTGGTCGTCCCCACCTCGGGGACCGTGCTCGTCGACGGCCTGGACACCCGCACGCAGCTGCGGGAGGTGCGCCGGCGGGTGGGCTTCGTGTTCCAGGACCCGGACGCGCAGATCGTGCACCCCACCGTCGCCGAGGACGCCGAGTTCGGCCTCACCAACCTGGGCGTCGAGCCGGCCGAGCGGGCGCGGCGGGTGGCGGAGGTCCTGGACCGCTACGGGCTGGCCGGGCACCGCGACCACCCGGCGCACCTGCTCAGCGGCGGGCAGAAGCAGCTGCTGGCCATCGCCGGGGTGCTGGTGATGGAGCCACAGCGGGTGGTGTTCGACGAGCCGACCACCCTGCTGGACCTGGCCAACACCCGCCGGGTCGCGCGGGTCATCGAGGAGCTGGAGCAGGACGTCGTCGTCGTCACCCACCACCTCGACCTGCTCGCCGGCTTCGACCGGGTGCTGGTGTTCGAGGACGGCCGGGTCGCCGCGGACGGCGCGCCAGCCGAGGCGGTCCGCTGGTACGTGGACCGGATGACGTGACCGAGCTCGCGAGGTCACGCAGGGACACAGCACGCTGCGTCGTGACGCCGACGAGCGCCGGCGAGGAGGCAGCGTGACGCTGTCGTTGTACGTGCCGGTCGCCAGCCCGGTGCACCGCGCGCCGGCCGGGCTGAAGCTCGGGCTGCTGGCGGCGCTGGCGGTGGCGCTGTTCCTGGTGGACCGGATCGCCGTGGTCGGCGGGGCGCTGGCCGTCGTGCTGCTGACCGGGCTGTTCGCCGCCCGGCTGCCGTGGCGGGCGGTGCTGGCCCAGGTCGGGCCGGTGTGGCCGTGGCTGGTGGCGCTGCTCGCCTTCCACCTGCTCGTCACCGGCTGGCGCACCGGCACGCTGGTGGTGCTGCGGCTGCTGGCCCTGGTGGTGGCCGCCGCGGTGGTGACCGCCACGACGCGGGTCACCGAGCTGGTCGCCGTCGTGGAGTGGCTGGTGCGGCCGCTGGCGCTGGTCGGCGTCCGGCCGGCGCGGGTCGGGCTGGTGATCGCGATGACGCTGCGCTTCATCCCGCTGGTCGCCGAGCGGGCCCAGCGCGTCCGCGAGGCGCAGGCCGCCCGCGGCGCGCAGCGCGTCCGTGTCCAGGCGCTGGTGCCGCTGCTCATCCAGGTGCTGCGGCTGGCCACGACGCTCGGCGAGGCGCTGGACGCCCGCGGCGCCGACGCCCCCGCCACCCCGCCGCGCCGCCGTGCGGCAGCATCGGCGCCGTGACCGGCACGCTGCTCCAGATCTGGTCCGCCCCGGCCGCGGCGCGGCCGATGCGCCGGCTGGCCGGCGCGCGGCTGGTGGCCGGCCAGGGGCTCGAGGGCGACCGCTACGCGCTCGGCGGCGGCACCTGGGCGCAGTACCCGGACCTGGAGAAGCAGCTGACGCTGATCGACGCCGACGACGTCGCCGCGGTCGCCGCCGAGGTGGGCGCCCCGCTCGCGCCCGGGGACACCCGCCGCAACCTGGTCACCGGCGGCGTCGCGCTGCCCGAGCTGGTCGGCGGCTGGTTCGCCGTCGGGCACGCGCTGCTGTTCGGCATGAAGCGCTGCCCGCCGTGCACCCACCTGGAGCGGTTGACCGGCACGAGGCTGGTCAAGGCCATGGCGTACCGCGGCGGGATCAACGCGGCGGTGTTCGGCGGGGCGGTGGTCGCCGAGGGCGCCGTCGTCCGCCCGGTGTCGGAGGAGGAGGCGGCCCGGCGGGGCGCGCCCACCGGCGCGGACCGGCCGGTGCCGCGGCAGGTCTGACTCAGCAGGCCCGCACGACCATCGCGACCCCCTGGCCGCCGCCGACCGCGATCGCGGCCAGCCCGGTGCCGCCCCGGCCGGAGCGGACGAGCTGGCTGAACAGCCGGACGGCGAGCACCGCACCCGAGGCCCCCCACGGGTGGCCGAGGGCCAGCGCGCCGCCCTCGGGGCAGACCCGCTCGGGGTCGAGCCCCAGCTCCGCGCAGCAGGCCAGGACCTGCCCGGCGAACGCCTCGTTGAACTCGACCACGTCGACGTCGTCGAGGCCGAGCCCGGCGCGGTCGAGGGCCTGCCGCGCGGCGGGCACGATGCCCAGCCCCGGCCGGTTGGGGTCGACGCCGGCGGTCGCGGTGGCCAGCACGCGCAGGCCCGGCACCCCGAGCCGCCGGTGGGTGCCGGCGTCGACGAGGGCGACCGCGGCCGCGCCGTCGTTCACCCCGCACGCGTTGCCCACGGTCACGGCGCCGCCGGGGACGAACGCCGGGCGCAGCCGGCCCAGCCGCTCCACGGTCAGCCCGGTGCGCGGCCGCTCGTCCCGCGTCACGCCGGCCACCGGCACCAGCTCCGCGGCGAACCCGCCGGCCTGCGCGGTGGCGACCGCGCGGGCGTGCGACCGGGCGGCGTAGGCGTCCTGCGCGGCGCGGGAGACGCCGTGCTCGCGGGCGACCAGCTCGGCGGCGGGGCCCATGTCGGGGTCGCCGACGGCGGCCGGGGCGAACGGCGCCCGGGTGTAGCGGACCGGCGGCTCCTCGCCCCGCGGCGGCCACATCCGCCAGGGCGCGGTGGACGCCGACTCGACGCCGCCGGCGAGGACGGCGCCGCTCTCCGCCCGCAGCTGCGCCGCGGCCAGCACGATCGCGGCCAGGCCGCTGCCGCACTGCCGGTCGACGGTCAGCCCGGGCACGGTCACCGGCAGGCCGGCCTGCAGCGCGGCGACCCGGGCGACGTCGCCGCCGGGGCCGGTGCAGTTGCCGAGGACGACCTCGCGCAGGTCGACGCTCGCGGGCAGCCCGGCGGCGAGGTCGGCGAGCACCGCGGCGGCCAGGTCGGCGGCGGTGCAGGAGGCCAGCGCGTGGCCCGCCGTCCCGATCGGGGTGCGGCGCGCGGCCACGATCACGGGGTCGCTCAGCGGCTCGCTCACCGGGGGCCCGCCGGGTCCAGCCGGCCGGCCGCGGCGAGCTCGGCGACCGCGGCCCGGTCCACCTTGCCGGCGCCGGTGAGCGGCAGCGCCGGCAGCGCGTACCAGCGGCGGGGCCGCTGGGCCGGGGCCAGCCGGGCCCGCGCGGCGGCCCGCGCCCGGGGCAGCGCGGCGGGGTCGGTCAGGACCGCGGTCACCACGGCGCCCAGCCGCGGGTGGGGCACGCCGACGACCAGCACGTCGCTGCCGGTGGCGCGGCGGAGGGTCTGCTCGACCTCCGGGACGAGCACGGTGACCCCGCCGGTGAGCACCGCGTCGGCGCCCCGCCCGGTCACGGTGAGCACCCCGCCGGTCAGCCGGCCGCGGTCGCCCACGGTGGCGAAGCCGTCCGCGGCGAGGCTGAACGGGCCGTCGCCGTCCAGGTAGCCGGCCGACAGGTACGGCGAGCGGGCCCAGATCCGGCCGTCGCGGACCTCGACGGCCACGCCGGGGAACGGCCGCAGGTCCTCCTCGGAGGTGCCCCACGCGACGAAGGAGAGCTCGGCGGCGCCGTAGTAGTGGGCGACCCGCGCCCCGGCCGCCCGGGCCCGCTCCGCCAGGTGGACGTCCAGCCGGTCGCCGGCGACGACGACGGTGCGCCCCCGCAGGCCGGCGCCCGCCCGCAGGGCGGCCGCCAGCGTGGCCGGGGTGAGGTGGACGTGCGTGGCCTCCTCCGGCGTGGCCACCAGCGCGGCGCCCAGGTGCCGGGCGTGGACGGCCGCGAAGAGGTTCATCGTCGCCGCCAGCGGGCCCGGCACGCACACGCGCGCCGAGCGGTCCATGCCGGCCAGCGCCGACACGTGCGCGAAGGAGTCGACCCAGGAGGCGGTGGTGCGGACGACGACCCGCGGGCGGTCGGTCGTGCCGGAGGTGCGCAGCGCGATCGAGCCGCCCCGCGCGTGCGCGTCGAGGACGGCGGCGACGGGGTCGGCGGCCGCGGCGACGTCCGTCGGGAGCACGGGTCGGAGGGTACGGCCCGTGCTCCCGCCCGGTCAGGCGAGGACGAGTCGGTAGAAGCGGAAGAAGTCGTCGGCGACGTCGAGCACCTCGGCGTCGGCGAACCCGGCCTGCCGGGCGTAGCCGCGCAGGGTGGCCGGCCGCATGACCGTGCCGGTGCCGACGGACGGGCGGGTGGACATCCCGTCGGCCAGGCAGCAGACCAGGCTGTAGCCGTACATCAGCCGCTCGACCTCGTCACCGGGGGCGGTGAAGGTCTCGGCGACCCGCTCGTCCATGACCAGGACGGTCCCGGACTCCCCCGCCAGCCGCCGCATCGCGGCCAGGACCGACACCGGGTCGGGCAGGTCGTGGATGCACTCGAACGCGGTGACGACGTCGTACCGCCCGTCGACCGTGGCGGCGTCGGCGACGGTGAACCGGACGCGGTCGGACACGCCGGCCTCCTCGGCGTTGCGGCGGGCCGCGCGGACCGACGGCTCGTCGACGTCGAACCCGTCGACCGTCGCCTCCGGGTAGGCCAGCGCGATGCCGATGGCCGACCAGCCGAACCCGCAGCCGACGTCGGCGACCCGGCCCCCGGCGCGCAGCGCGGCGTGCACGTCGGGGATCGAGGGCAGGTACTCGCGGCCCAGAGCGCCGAGGAAGAGCGGCCGGTTGGCCGCGGCCTGGGCCTCGCGGACGTCGGTGCCCAGCTGCTCCCACGAGACGCCGCCGCCGGACCGATAGGCCTCGGCCAAGGCGTCGACCTGCTTCCCGGCACCCACGACGAAGCGGATCAGCGGGACGACGTGCGCAGGGCTCAGCCCGTCGGTGAGCGGCTCGGCCGCGTGCTCGGGGAGGGTGAACCGGCGCGCCGCGGCGTCCCCGGGCCGGGCGGGGTCGTCCTCGGCGGTGAGGATGCCGGTCACCGCCTGCTGCTCCAGCCACTCCCGCGCGTACCGCTCGACGGTGCCGGTGCGGGCGGCGAGCTCGGCGGACGTGGTCGGCCCGGCGCCGGCCAGCGCGCGGTACCAGCCGAGCCGGTCGCCGAGGTAGACCGCCTGCGCGTCGAGCACCGCGAGCACGGTGTCGAACAGGCGGCCGGCCAGGGCCTCGGTGGCGGCGGTGTCCGGGCGGGTGTCGGTGGCGGTCACGGGGTGCTCCTCTCGGCCGGGGTCGGCTCCGTCGATCGTGCGGAGGGCCGCTGTCATCCGGCTCTCGCGGCGCTGTCGGGTGCCGGTCGCCCCTTCCACCGCCGCCGGGACCCGGCGACGATGGCCGCCGTGCCTGCCGTCGCCGTGCTCGGCCCGGTGCTGCTCGAGGGCCTCCCGATGCGCTCCGGGCGGCAGCGGCGGCTGCTGGCGGCGCTGGTGGCCCGGCTCCCGCACGGGGCGACCGCGGACGCCCTCGTGGCCGCGGTCTGGCCCGGCGAGCCGCCCGCCGACCCGGCCGGCGGGCTGCAGACGCTGGTCGCCCGGCTGCGCCGGGCGCTGCCGCCTGCCGTGCGGGTCGAGACGCTGCCCACCGGCTACCGGCTCGTCGCCCCGCGCGACGAGGTCGACGTGACGGCGTTCGCCGATGCCGTCGCCGGCGACGGCACGGGCCCGGACCGGCTGGCCCGGCTGGACGGCGCCCTGGCGCTGTGGCGTGGCCGCCCCTACGCCGACCTGGACGGCCCCGACGTCCAGCCGGCCGTCGCCGCGCTGGAGGCCCTGCGCGCTGACGCCGCCGAGCAGCGGGTCCAGCTGCTGCTCGACCTGGGGCGCACGGCCGACGCGGTCGCGGCCGCCGAGGCCCTGGTGGCCGAGCACCCGCTGCGCGAGGGCGCGGTGGCCCTGCTGGCGCGCGCCCTGGTGGCGTGCGGCCGGCAGGCCGATGCGCTCGCCGCGCTGGCCGCCCTGCGCCGGCGGCTGGCCGACGAGCTCGGCCTGGACCCGTCCCCGGAGCTGCGCCGGCTGGAGGCGCGGGTGTTGCGGCAGGAGTTGCCGCCGCCGGCGGCCGCGGGGGCAGTCCCGGCGCCGCCGCTGCCGGTCAGCTCGTTCGTCGGCCGGGACGGCGACCTGCGGGCCGTGGGCGCTCTGCTCACGCGCTGCCGGGTGGTGACGCTGTGCGGTCCGGGCGGGGTCGGCAAGACGCGGCTGGCCCGCCACGTCGCCGCGGCCGCGGCCGGCCGCTACCCCGACGGCGTGGTGCTCGTGGAGTTCGGCCGGGGCAGCGGGGACGACGTGCAGCCCGCCGTCGCCGCCGCGCTGCGGGTCGCCGGCGCGGGCTCGGAGCCGGTGGTGGACCGGGTGCTCAGCGTGCTGGCGGTGCGCCGCCAGCTGCTCGTGCTGGACAACTGCGAGCACGTCGCGGACGAGGTCGCGGCGCTGGTGGAGGCGGTGGTGATGGCGGCCCCCGGCGTCGACGTGCTGACCACCAGCCGGGAGGCGCTGCGGGTGGACGGCGAGCACGTGCACCCGGTGCGGCCGCTGGAGGAGGCCGAGGCGGTGCGGCTGCTGCTGGACCGGGTCGCCGCGCAGCACCCCGACGCCGTCCTGGACGGCGAGCCGGTGGAGCGGCTGTGCCGGCGCCTGGACGGGCTGCCGCTGGCCCTGGAGCTGGCCGCGGCCCGCGTCGGCGTCGTCGGCGTGACCGGGCTGCTGGAGGCCCTGGAGTCCTCCGAGGGCGACGTCCTCACCGGTGGCCGGCGGACGGCGGCCCCGCGGCACCGCTCGCTGCGCGAGGTGGTGGCGTGGTCGCACCGGCTGCTCGATCCACGCCAGCAGCGGCTCTTCGAGCGGCTGTCGGTGTTCGCCGGGCCGGTGGAGCCCGCGGCGGTGGCCGCCGTCTGCGGGGACGCCGGGGCGCTGCCGGAACTGGTGGACCGGTCGCTGGTGGTGCGGGTGCCCGGCATGCCGGCGCGGTTCGGGCTGCTGGAGACGCTGCGGGCGTTCGGTCGCGCGCGGCTCGCGGCCGACCCCGGCCTGGTCGAGCTGCGGACCCGACACGCGGGCTGGGCGGTGGGCCTGGCCGAGGAGGTGCGCAGGCAGCGGCGCGGCGCCGGGGAGCCGGCGGCGGTGGCCCGTTTCGACGCCCACCTGCCGGACCTGCGCCGGGCGCACGCGTGGCTGTGCGAGCGCGGGCCGGTGGAGGACCTGCTGCGGCTCTCCCAGGTGGTCGGCGAGCTGGCCTGGCTGCGCGGTCGGGCGGATCTGGTGCTGCTGGTCGAGCGCGCACTCGTGGTGGCCGGCGTGCTCGACCCGGCGACCCGGCAGGCGCGCCCGCCCGGCCACCCGCTCGCCGTCCGGCTGCTGGGCCTGCTGGCGACGTCGGGGTGGCAGCGCGGGGAGCTGGCCGAGGCCGGGCAGTGGGCCCGCGCCGCGATCGCCGGCGCCGGCGACGCTCCGGACGCCGCCGGCTGGGCGCACGAGGCGCTGGCGAACGTGTACACGTTCGACGGCGAGATGGCGGCCGGGCGCCGGGCGGCGGCCACCGCCGCCGCCTGCGCCGCCACCACGGGGGACCTGGAGCTGCAGCTCACCGCGGTGGTCGACGAGCTGCTCGCCGACGCCTACGCCGGGGACGACGCGGCCGCCGGCGCCGATGAGGCGCTGCTGCTGGACCTCGCCGCCCGGCTGGGCTCCCCCACCGGGCACGCGTGGGCCGCGTACGCCCGCGGCGAGCGGCGTGCCGAGGGGGCGCCCGCGGAGGCCGGGCCGTTCCTGCGCGCGGCGATCGCGCACGCCGAGTCGGTGGACTCCACGTTCGTGGCCGGCATCGCGCGGCACACGCTGCTGACCTCCGGCCTGCGGCAGGACGCCGCCGGGCGCCGCGGCCTCGCCGAGCTGTGGTCGCTGATCGACACCTGGCACCGGCTGGGCGCGTGGACGCAGCTGTGGGTGGCGATGCGGGCGCTGGTGGAGGTGCTGGCGCGGACCGGCCGGTCGGCGGAGGGCGCCGTCCTGCTGGGTGCGCTGCGGGCGAGCGGGCGGGCGCCGCGCGTCTTCGGCCCGGACTCGGACCGGGAGGCGGCCGCCGAGCGGCGGCTGCGGGAGGGGCTCGGGCCGGCCGTCGACGGGCTGCTGGCGCAGGGCGCCGGCCTGGGCGACGCCGAGGCCATCGCGCTGGCGCTGCGGGTCGCCCACCCCGCCGGCTGACCCCGTTCCGTCCGGAGCGGCCACGCCGGCGGACGAGCGGAACCACTCCGCGCGCCCGCACGTGACCTCTGCATGGATGCGCTCCGCCTGGTGCTCAACGTGATCTGGCTGGTGCTGCAGGGGTGGGTGCTGGCCCTCGCGTACCTGCTGGCCGGGGTGCTGGCCTGCCTGCTGGTCGTGACCATCCCGTTCGGGATCGCCTCGTTCCGGCTGGCCGGCTTCGTCGTGTGGCCGTTCGGCCGGACCACGGTGCGCGCGCCCGGGGCGGGCGTGGCCTCGGCGATCGGCAACCTGCTGTGGTTCCTGATCGCGGGCTGGTGGCTCGCGGTGATCCACGTGGTCAGCGGGATCGCCTTCTGCGTGACGATCATCGGCATCCCGTTCGGGATCGCGTCGTTCAAGCTCGCGGCCGTCGGGCTGTTCCCGCTGGGCAAGCGGGTCGTGCCGACCGATCCCCCGCGCGACTGGATGCACGCCGGCGGCGGCGTGGTGCAGGCCGGCTACGCGCGCTGACGGCCCGCGGCCCCGTCAGCCGGCCGGCTCGTCGGACCAGCGGGCGAGGAACTCCTTCTCGTCGGCCGTGAGCCGGCGCGGCCGCGCGATGTCGAAGTCGTAGGGCACGAGCAGGGTGCTGCCGGTGACCGCGAGCCGGTCGCCGTCGACGACCTCGTAGTGGCAGGTGAACGCGGCGGCCCGGATGCCGGACACCCAGATCTGCACGTCCAGCGGGCGGGCGCTGTAGACGACGGGCAGCTTGTAGGCGATCTCGTGCGAGGCCACGACGGTGCCCCGGCGCAGGCCGGTGCGCTCCTCGAGCGAGGCCCGCTCGAAGAACAGGTCGACGCGGGCCATCTCGAAGTACTGCAGGAAGACGACGTTGTTGACGTGCCCGTAGGCGTCCATGTCCGACCAGCGCATCGGGACCTGCACGGTGTGCCTCACGCGGCCACCCTGCCGCACCCACCGGGTGCGCCGACACCGGGCCCGGGGACGACGACGGCCGGCCGGAGCGATCGCTCCGGCCGGCCGGCGGCGGCCCCCTCCCGGGACCGCGCCGCGCGGAGCGTGGCGTGGGGAGGAGGGGGTCGTTGTTCAGTCGCGGGCGAGCTTGCGGTACGTGGCCCGGTGCGGGCGCGCCGCCTCGGGGCCGAGCCGCTCGACCTTGTTCTTCTCGTAGTCGGCGAAGTTGCCCTCGAACCAGAACCACTTGGACTCGCCCTCGTAGGCGAGGATGTGCGTGGCCACCCGGTCGAGGAACCACCGGTCGTGGCTGACCACCACGGCGCAGCCGGGGAACTCCAGGAGCGCGCCCTCCAGGCTGGTCAGCGTCTCGACGTCGAGGTCGTTGGTCGGCTCGTCGAGCAGCAGCAGGTTGCCGCCCTGCTTGAGGGTCAGCGCCAGGTTCAGCCGGTTGCGCTCGCCGCCGGAGAGGACGCCGGCCGGCTTCTGCTGGTCCGGGCCCTTGAAGCCGAAGGCCGCGACGTAGGCCCGCGAGGGCATCTCGACGTTGCCGACCTTGATGTGGTCCAGCCCGTCGGAGACGACCTCCCACAGGGTCTTCTTGGGGTCGATCCCGCCGCGGCTCTGCTCGACGTAGGAGACCTTGACCGTGTCGCCGACCTTGATCTCGCCGTCGTCCGGCTTCTCCTCGCCGACCAGCATCTTGAACAGCGTGGTCTTGCCGGCGCCGTTGGGGCCGACGACGCCGACGATGCCGTTGCGGGGCAGCGTGAACGACAGGTCGTCGATGAGGATGCGGTCGCCGAAGCCCTTGGTCAGGTGCCCGGTCTCGACGACGACGCTGCCCAGCCGCGGGCCCGGCGGGATCTGGATCTCCTCGAAGTCCAGCTTGCGGAACTTGTCGGCCTCCGCGGCCATCTCCTCGTAGCGGGCGAGGCGGGCCTTGCTCTTGGCCTGGCGGGCCTTGGCGTTGGAGCGCACCCACTCGAGCTCCTCGGCCAGCCGCTTCTGCCGCTTGGCGTCCTTGGCGCCCTCGACCTTCAGGCGGGCGGCCTTGGTCTCCAGATAGGTGGAGTAGTTGCCCTCGTAGGGGTAGGCCCGGCCGCGGTCGAGCTCGAGGATCCACTGGGCGACGTTGTCGAGGAAGTACCGGTCGTGGGTGACGGCGACGACGGTGCCGGCGTACTTCTCGAGGTGCTGCTCGAGCCAGGCCACGCTCTCGGCGTCGAGGTGGTTGGTGGGCTCGTCGAGGAGCAGCAGGTCCGGCGCCTCGAGCAGCAGCTTGCACAGCGCGACGCGGCGGCGCTCACCACCGGACAGGACGGTGACGTCGGCGTCGCCCGGCGGGCAGCGCAGCGCGTCCATGGCCTGCTCGATGCGGGCGTCGAGCTCCCAGCCGTCGTTCTGCTCGATGACCTCCATGAGCTCGCCCTGCTCGGCGAGGAGCGCGTCGAAGTCGGCGTCGGGCTCCCCCATCGCCGCGCTGACCTCCTCGAAGCGGGTCAGCGCGTCGCGGAGCGGCTTGACCGCCTCCTCGACGTTGCCGCGCACGTCGAGCTCCTCGTTCAGCGGCGGCTCCTGCAGCAGGATGCCGACGCTGGCCTCGGGGGCGAGGACCGCGTCGCCGTTGGACGGCTGGTCGAGCCCCGCCATGATCTTGAGGACCGTCGACTTGCCGGCGCCGTTGGGGCCGACGACGCCGATCTTGGCGCCGGGCAGGAACGACAGGGTGACGTTGTCGAGGATCACCTTGTCGCCGTGCGCCTTGCGCGCGCGGACCATCGTGTAGATGTACTGAGCCACTGGGCCGAAGAGCCTTCCGTCGGGTTCGCGAGTGGGCGGCGGAGCCGGCTCGGGCCGGCCCCGCCCCCTGCGTTCTCTCCCCCGATCCTCCCAGTTCCGGGCCGTCAGCTGAATGCCGGTTCCCGGACCTCCTGGCCGGGGTCCACCGAGGACAACGTCGCCGGGTCCCGGATGTAGTCCTCGCTGGTCAGCGGCTCGGTGAGCGGCGCACCGCCCTCCTCGCCGTCCTCCGGCCCCTCCGGGGACGCCTCCCGCCGGGGCGCGCGGGCCGCGCGCGAGTACTCCGCCCAGCCGTACCGCAGGTCGGGGCCGACGGCGTCGGCGCGGATCTGCGAGGTGCTGCCGCGGCCGTTGGCGGACTCGTAGTCGCGGGTCCACAGCCGGCCGACGACCACGACCGCGTCGCCCTTGCTCAGGCTGCGGATGACGTTGCCGCCCAGGTCGTCCCAGCACTCGACGTCGGACCAGAAGGTCTCGCCGTCGACCCACTCCTGGGTGGCCCGGTCGAAGCGCCGGGCGGTCGACGCGATGCGGAAGTTGGTGACGGTGCTGCCGCTCTCCAGCCGGGCGCGGCGCGGCGCGCTGGCGACGCGGCCCACCACGGTGATCTCGGTGTCGGGCACTTGCTCTCCTCGGGTCGGTGCCGCCGGTGCGGCGCGACCGGCGCGGTGCCGGCCTGCCCGCGACCCTCCGCCGCCGGGAGCCCTGCGGACCCGGCCCGCGGTCATCTGTGGACGGCGGCCGGCCCTGTGGAGGAGCCCGTCAACCCCGCCACTCCTCGCGGAAGTCCGGGTGGTCGGCGTGGGGCGCGGCGAGGCTGCGCAGGAGCTCCTCGTCCCCCGCGCAGGCGGCCAGCACCCGGCGCTTGGCCGCGCACTCGGCGAGGACGCGGGTGGGGTGCCAGGCGGCGATGTGCTCGGCGTCGCGCCCGCGGACGCGCAGCATCGAGTTCTGGTTGCTGCCCAGGACCACGGTCGGCGCCTCGAACGACTGCCCCTCCACCCAGTGCGTGGCCCGGGCGCCGGTCGACTCCAGGAAGGCCGGCAGGCCGGCCCGGCCCGGGTACCACCGCCACGGGCCCGCAGTCGCACCCCGCGCGGTGTTCTCGTCGTCGGCGATGCGGGCGAGCACGAAGTCGGCCAGGTCCACGGCGGTCATGCTGCCGCCCCGCGCAAGCGGCGGGTGCGATGATCGGGCGCGAGCGCCCGTAGCTCAGCGGATAGAGCAGGTGCCTTCTAAGCACTTGGTCGCAGGTTCGAGTCCTGCCGGGCGCGCTCCCGGACCGGGGCGGCTCCCGGCGCTACCGTCCCGGCGTGCGGTACTGGGTGTACGAGGACCGCCGCGGTGACCGGGCGACCATCCACCTCGCGCACTGCGGCCACTGCAACCACGGCCAGGGCAAGGTGGGGACGCGTCCCCAGAACGGCAGGTGGCACGGCCCGTTCACGTCGCGCGACAACGCGCACGTCGCGGCGACCGCCACGCACCGCGCCGTGCACCGCTGCACCCGCTGCTGACCCCCCGCGCCCCGTCGGGGTCGGGTCGTCCGCCCCGGGTGATCCCCGTCCTCGCCGGCCGCTCCTACGGTCGCCTCGGCAGGAGGAGGCGATCATGGTCCAGCAGGCACCAGGCCCCGCGGGCACCACCGGACCGGGCGGTCCCTCGCCGGGGATCCGCCTCAGCGGCGGTCTCGTCGCCACCGTCGTCGGCGCCGCGCTGCTGCTCGACTTCATGCTGCAGAACCGCGAGGACGTCACGGTGGACTTCCTCTGGTGGGACGTCAGCTGGCCGCTGTGGCTGTTCACGATAGTGACGGCGGTCCTCGGGGCGATCGTCTGGATCGGCCTCGGCGTGCTGCGCCGTCACCGGCGCCGGGTGGCCAGGCGCGCCGAACGGGGCGACTGAGCGCGGTCGTCAGCCGCCGGTCCGCGCGGACCCGTCGTCCGCGCCGTCCCCTGCGGTGCGCACGGCGCGGGCCACGTGGGTGGCCCCGCTGGTCGCCGCCCGCCGCCAGGGCGCCACGCCCTCGATCTCGATCTCCAGCGAGAAGCTGAGCACCGTGCGGATGAGCACGATGAGCCCGAGGATCGCGACGTTGGTCAGCGTGGGCTCCACGGCGACGGTGCGGACCAGATCAGCGGCGACGAGGACCTCCAGCCCGAGCAGGATCACCCCGCCGAACGAGCGCCGGAGCACCGTGTAGGCCCGCTGCCCGTCCCGCGTGCGACGCAGGACGCCGACCGCGAGGCCCACGGAGAGGAACAGGCCGGCGAGCAGGACGGCGGCCCCGATCGCCTCGAAGACCTGCGCCACCCGCTCCATCGCCTCGGCGAACGTCATGGGGCACCCTCGCCGCCCGGGGCCCGGCGGGCCTCACCCCGGCCAGACGACGCGGCCGGCGGGGCCGGGATTCCGGAACGCGCCCGGCTCCCAGCGGTCACGTCCGTCCACGTTCCGTGACGACCTGCCGGGGGTCGCCCGCCTCGCACGCTCGGGCGGGGCCGGGCTGGCCGGAACGCGCGCGGTCGACCGGCGGATCCGTCGTCCCGGCGACCTACCCTCCCCACCTGGCGCCCCCCAGAGGTGCCAGGCGACGAGAGGGGGAACGCAGTGACGACGCCAGTGGAGTGTGTGATCCTCGACATCCCCGAGGGCCTGCGGTTGGACCTGCTGGGCCTGGTCGTCGAGATCGGTCGGGTGCGGATCGTGGCCGACCGGGCCGGCCTGCTGGGCAACCTCCTCGCCTCCCTCACCTGCGGCGGCGCGCAGGCGGCGGACACGCTGGAGGCGATGGCCCAGATGGTGCGGCAGATGGAGGGCGGCGGGCGCAGCGCCCCACAGCCGGCGGCCACCGGCTGATCCCCCGCGCCCAGGTCGGTCCGCGTCGGCGCCACGGCGCGGCGCGGACCGGCTCCAAGCGCCGCGCAAGTCCCGCCGAAGGGGACGGCGGCACGGTTCCTCCCGACCGACCCGACAGGAGGAACCATGACCCAGCTCCAGGACCCGCGCCTCGCCGGTCCCTCCGCCCCGCAGTTCGCCGCCCCGCAGCAGTACGCGCCCTTCCCCGGCTCCCCGCTGCCGGCCCCGCGCCGCCGGCGGACCGGTGTGGTCGTCGGCTCGGTCGCCGGCGCGGTCGTGGCGCTCGGCGGGCTGGGCGTCGGCGCCCTCCACCTCGTCGGGTCCGAGACCCTCGACACCGCCGCCGTCGAGGAGCGCATCGCGGAGCTCACCCAGGAGCTGACCGGTGTCGCTGCGACCGGCGTCGAGTGCCCGGCGGACGTCGAGGCCGAGGCCGGGGGCACGTTCTCCTGCACCGCCGTCCTCGACGGGCAGGAGACGTCGTTCACCGTCCAGCAGACCGACGACCAGGGCAACGTCGAGATCACCGGCGACCAGCGGTACGTGACCGTCGCCGAGGTCGAGGCCTACCTCCTCGCGGACGTGGTCGTCGGCGAGAGCATCGAGGTCTCCTGCGACGGCGAGGGACGGACGGTCGTCGTCGGTGCGCTGCCCGAGCCGATGGTGTGCAGCGTGACCGACCTGGAGAGCGGCGACTCCCTCGACGTCCTCGTCACCGTGGCCGACGACGGGACCATCGGCTACGAGGCGGCCTGACCCCGCGGCGCCCAGCCGATCGCCGGCGCGACGTGGCGGACGATCGTCTCCAGCAGGGCGGCGTTGAAGTCGACGCCGAGCATGTTCGGCACGGTGAGCAGCAGGGTGTCGGCCTCGCGGACGGCGGCGTCCTTGGCCAGCTCCTCGGCGAGGACGTCGGGCTCGCCGGTGTAGCTCTTGCCGAACCACGCGCGCACGCCCTCCAGCAGGCCGACCTGGTCGGTGGAGTCCCGGTCCCCGCCGAAGTACTGCCGGTCGAGGTCGGTGACGATCGGCAGCACGCTGCGGCTCACCGAGACCCGCGGCTCGCGCTCCCAGCCGGCGGCGGCCCACGCGCTGCGGAACCGCGCGATCTGCTCGGCCTGCAGCTGGTCGAACGGGACGCCGGTCTCCTCCGACAGCAGGGTGGAGCTCTGCAGGTTCATGCCCTGCGCGGCGGTCCACTCCGCGGTGGCGAAGGTGCCCGAGCCCCACCAGATCCGGTCGGCCAGCCCGGGCGACTGCGGCTGGATGGCCAGCCGGCCCCGCGCGCCGCCGGTCATCCGCGGGTCGGCGTCGACGACGGCCGCGCCGCCGATCGCGGCCCGGAACAGCGCGGTCTTCTCGCGCGCCAGGTCGGCGTCCGTGGTGCCCTCCGGCGGCACGTAGCCGAAGGCCTCCGCGCCGCGCAGCGCGGTCTCCGGTGACCCCCGGCTGACCCCGAGCTGCAGCCGGCCGCCGGCCAGCAGGTCGGCCGCGGCGGCCTCCTCGGCCATGTAGAGCGGGTTCTCGTACCGCATGTCGATGACGCCGGTGCCGATCTCGATCCGCGAGGTCCGCATCGCCATCGCGGTCAGCAGCGGGAACGGCGAGGCAAGCTGGCGGGCGAAGTGGTGCACCCGCACGTAGGCACCGTCCAGGCCGAGCTCCTCGGCGGCGACGGCGAGCTCCACGCTCTGCACCAGCGCGTCGCGCGCCGTGCGGACCTGGGAGCCGGGGATCGGCTGCCAGTGCCCGAAGGAGAGGAAACCGATCCGCTTCGGCAGTGCGCTCATGGGCGGTGCAGCGGCGCGGCGGCCGCCGCGATTCCCGTGTCGCGGGGGTCACAGGGCTCACTCGGGGCACCCCCACCCCGCGATCTCACACTGTGTGATCGGTCGACCACGACATACCGAGGACGGGTTCCGTCACTCCGCAGCGGCGGTGCAGCACCCTGTCCGGGTGACTCTGCACGCCCACGACGTCCCGAGCCCCCGGTCCGGCCGGCGCGGCGACGACGCCGCCGGCCGGCTGCGGGCCATCGACACGCTCCTGGCCGACCGTGGCCAGCTCTTCCGGGCCCTGTTCCTCACCGCGCCGGTGCCCAAGGCGCTGGTGGACCCCGACGGTCACTTCCTGGTCGTCAACGAGGCGCTGTGCGCGATGACCGGCCGCGGGACCGAGGACCTGATCGGCCGGCACGTGGACCTGCTCGCCCACCCGGACGAGGCCCCCGTGCCCGACCTGCCCGCCGACGGCCCGGCGCCGCTGGACCCGTGGCTGCGGCTGGACGGCGAGCGCCGGCTGCGCCGCGCCGACGGCAGCGAGCTGTTCGTGCAGCAGTCCCACGAGGTCGTGCACCGCAGCGACGGCCGCCCGCACTTCGTCGTCCTCTCGCTGGTGGACGTCACCGACCGGCGCCGCGCCGAGGAGGACCTGGTCCGGCGCGCGTTCACCGACCCGCTCACCGGGCTGCCCAACCGGCGCGCCCTGGGCGACCGGCTCAACCACGCGCTGGCGCTGTCCCGGCGCCGGGGCCTGCAGGTCGGGCTGGTCCACCTGGACCTGGACCGGTTCCAGGCCGTGAACGACGCCCTCGGGCACGAGGCCGCCGACCAGGTGCTCACCCAGGTCGCCGACCGGCTCCGCTGGAGCACCCGGGTCGAGGACACCGCGGTGCGGCTGTCCGGCGACGAGTTCCTGATCCTCGCCGAGGACGTCGAGGACCTCGACGGGCTGCGCGCGCTGGCCGACCGGCTGCTGTCGGTGCTCGACGACCCGTTCCCGGTCGGCGACCGGGAGATCGTGCTGTCGGCCAGCGTGGGGCTCACCCTCGGCTCCGACGTCGCCCCCGACGACCTGCTCCGGCAGGCCCACGGCGCGCTGGCCCGGGCCAAGTCCGACGGCAGCCGGGCGCGCATCGAGGTCTACGACGGCGTGCTGTCCGACGACGAGATCGACCAGTTGCAGCTCGAGGCCGACCTGCGGCGCGCCCTCGACGGCGACGAGCTGCGGCTGTTCTACCAGCCGATCGTGTCGCTGTCGGACGAGACGCTGCTCGGGTACGAGGCGCTGATCCGCTGGCAGCACCCCACCCGCGGGCTGCTGCCGCCCGGCGCCTTCCTGGCCGCCGCCGAGGACAACCGGCTCACCTCCAAGCTCGGCGCCTGGGTGCTGCGCCAGGCCTGCCACGACGCGGCCGGGTGGCCGGCCGGGCTGCGGGTGCACGTGAACATCTCCGCCCGGCACCTGGCCGAGCCGGGCTTCGCCGACCTGGTCGCCCAGGCCCTGGCCGAGTCCGGCCTGCCGCCGGAGCGGCTGGAGCTGGAGATCACCGAGTCGACGGCGCTGTTCGCCGCCGACGCGACGCTGCAGGCGGTCAGCGAGGTCACCGACCACGGCGTCACGCTGGCGCTGGACGACTTCGGCACCGGCTACTCCGCGATCACCGCGCTGCACCGGCTGCCGATCCACACCGTCAAGATCGACCGCTCCTTCGTCGCCGACGTGGTGACCGAGCCCTCCACCGCGGCGCTGGTGCAGGGGCTGGTGCAGCTCGGCCTCGGCATGGGGCTGCAGGTCATCGCCGAGGGCATCGAGGACCTCGACCAGGCCGAGTGGCTGCGCCAGCACGGCTGCGCGATGGCGCAGGGCTACGCCTTCGGCCGGCCCGCGCCGCTGCCGCCGACGACGACCAGCGAGGACGCCGTCGTGGCGCAGCTCGTGCCGGCCGAGGTCCGGGGCGACGAGCCGCTGACGGCCGAGGAGGTCGTCGTCGCGGCCGACGCCCCGATGCCCGCGCTCGACGAGCCCGCGGTCGAGGAGCCGGCGGGCGAGGCCGAGGAGCCCGCGGTCGAGGAGCCGGCCGAGACCCCGGTCGCGGAGGGGCCGGCCGCGCAGGTGCTCGCCTTCCCCACCCCGGTCCCGGCGCCCGCCCCGGTGCCGCCGGCGGTGCTGCCCGGGCCGCCCACCGCCGCGTTCGACCCGCGCGCGGCCTGGGACGACGACGAGGAGGTGCAGCCGGCGGCCCCCGTGCCGGCGCCCCGCGACGGCCTGCCCGACGTGCCGCACCTGTACGCCGTCCTCGACGACACCGGCGAGACCCCGCCCGTCCGGGACTGACCCGCGGCGTCCTCCGTCTCTGCCCACCCCCGGTGGGCAGAGACGGAGCGCGTCGTCGTGCTGTGAGTCCGCCGCGGACTCAGAGCACGACGACGTCGGGAGAGGCCCGCGGACCGGCCGGTGTGACGGGCGCGTGACGCCCGGGGGACGGCGGTGTTCCCGACAGGTCACCCGGCCGGCGGCGGGTCAGGATGCCGCGCATGCGCACCGACGTCGCCGCGACCATGACCCTCTCCGCGACCGGCCCGGCCACGGCGTTGCTGCAGGTCGCCGTCGCCGCCCCGCTCACCGAGGAGCTCACCGTGCTGTGCGACGGGGAGCCGCTGGCCACCGCGGAGACCGCCGTCGGCGAGGCCCGGGTGCACCGGGTCGAGCTGCGCGAGGGGACGACGACGGTGGCCTACACCGCCTCCGTCGACCGCGCCGGCCCGCCGCGACCGGTCACCGCCGCGGTCTGGGCCGAGGCGCTGCGCCCCAGCCGGTACTGCCCGTCGGACCTGCTGGAGGGCTACGCCGCCGCCGAGTTCGACCGGACGCTGCCCCGCGCCGAGCTGGTCGCCACCGTGGCCGGGTGGGTGCACGACCGGCTGAGCTACGTCTCCGGCGCCAGCCGGCCGGTCGACACCGCCGTCGACACGCTGCTGCTCGGCCAGGGCGTCTGCCGCGACTACGCCCACCTGACCACCGCGCTGCTGCGTGCCCTGGAGGTGCCGGCCCGGCTGGTCGCCGTCTACGCCCCCGGCCTGGACCCGATGGACTTCCACGCCGTGGTGGAGGCCGACGTCGACGGCACGTGGTGCGTCGTCGACGCCACCCGGCTGGCCCCGGTCGGCTCGCTGGTGCGGATCTGCTCCGGCCGGGACGCCGCGGACACGGCCTTCCTCACCCTGCTCGGCGGGACCGCCCGCTTCGAGTCGATGACCGTCACCGCGACGGTGGACGGCGACCTGCCCGGCCCGGCGACCGACCCGTTCCCGCTGCCGTGAGACCCGCTGCCCCGGGTCAGGGCTCGCGCGGGTCGGGCGCCTCGCCCAGCCGGTCCCGCACCTCGCGGGGCAGCAGCTCGAGCAGCTCGCCGGGCAGGTAGGGCAGGTCGATCAGCGACAGCTTCACCCGGCTCCGTGCGGCCGACCGGGACCCCTCGATGCGCACGAGCCGGCCGGCGCCCGCCCGGTAGGCCACCTCGACCTCGTCGCCGGGGCCGAGCCGGCCGCCGAGCACGCCGTCGAGCTCCATGGCGGGGCTGCCGCCCTCGATGGCCAGCCGCAGCGGCTCGGTGGGCGCGAGCAGCACCGTGCGGGAGATCCCCGACATCGGTGCCGCCGGGGTGACCAGCACGCCCTCGATGCCGGGGCTGACGACCGGGCCGCCGGCGGCGTAGTTGTAGGCGGTCGACCCCATCGCCGTCGCCAGGATGACCGCGTCGCAGCGCAGGTGCCCGTACGGCTGGCCGCCGACCGAGAGGGTGGCGCTGACCATCCCCTCCCCCGGCACCCGGGCGAGGACGGCGTCGTTGAACGCCAGCCACTCCCAGTCCCGGTGCCGCACCACCAGGCAGCCGCGGGCCTCGGTGGTCACCCGGCCCTCGGCCATCGCGGTGAGCGCCTCGTGCAGCTCCCGGCCCTCGACCTCGGCGAGGAACCCCAGGTGCCCGAGGTTGACCCCGAGCACCGGCACGGGCCGGCCGCTGACCAGCCGCATCGCGCCCAGGATCGTGCCGTCGCCGCCCATGGCGATGATCCCCTCGCAGGTGCCGGCCAGCTCCTCCACCGGCACCCCGGTGACGCCCTCGACGCCGACCCGCCGGGCGTCGGCGCCGGCTGCGACCAGCTCGGTGCCGCTGCCGCGCGCCCAGTCGGCGACCTGGCCGACGGCGGCCGTGCAGTCCCGGGTGGGGTGCAGGACCAGCCCGATCCGCGGCACGGTCAGCCGCGCCAGGTCTCGAGCAGCCGCAGCCAGACCTCGCTGATCGTCGGGTAGGCCGGGACCGCGTGCCACAGGCGGGCCAGCGGCACCTCGCCGGCCACCGCGATCACCGCGGAGTGCAGCAGCTCGGCGACGTCCGGGCCGATGAAGGTGACCCCGAGCAGCACCTCGCGCTCGGTGTCGACGACCGCGATCGCCGTCCCCTCGTAGCCGTCCCGGTGCACCGACGCCCCGGCGACGCTGCCGATCGGGTACTCGACCACCCGGTGCGGCCGGCCCGACTCCTCCGCCTGGGCGCTGGTCAGGCCGACGCTGGCGACCTGCGGGTCGGTGAACACCACCGACGGGGTGGCCGCGTGATCGGCGGTGGCGACGAACGGGGACCAGTCGGAGGTGTCGACCTCCTCGCCCCGCGCGCGGGCGACGATCGCCGCGCCGGCCTGCCGGGCCTGGTACTTGCCCATGTGGGTCAGCTGCCGGCGGCCGTTGACGTCGCCCACGCCGTACAGCCACGGGACGCCGCGGACCTGCAGCGTGTCGTCGACGTCCAGGTACTCCCCGCCCGCGAGGCCGACGGTCTCCAGCCCGAGGTCGTGGGTGCGGGCCCGGCGGCCGGTGGCGACCAGCACCTCGTCCCCGCGCACCTCGCCGTCGCCGGTGACCACGACGACGTCGGTGCCGTCCCGGCGGGCCGACCGGATCTCGGTGTCCAGCCGGACGTCGACCCCGGCCGCGCGGAGGGCGGCGGCGACGGCGTCCCCGGCCGCCGGTTCGGCGCCGGACAGCAGCCGCTCCCCGCGCTCGAGCAGGGTCACCGTGGAACCGAGCGCGCTCCACGCCGTCGCCATCTCGCAGCCGACGTAGCCGCCGCCGATCACGAGGAGCCGGCCGGGCACCTCCTTGGCGCTGGTCGCCTCGCGCGGGGTCCACGGGTCGACGTCGTGCAGCCCGTCGACCGGCGGGACGGCGGCCTCCGAGCCGGTGCACACGGCGACCGCGTGCCGGGCGGTCAGCCGGGTCTCGGCCCCGTCGGCGTCGGTGACCACCACGGCCCGCTCGCCGTCGAGCCGGGCGCTGCCCCGGACCAGGTCGATGCCGGCGCCCTGCACCCACCGCGCCTGGCCCTCGTCGGACCAGTTGGAGGCGAACGAGTCGCGGCGTTCCAGCGTCGCCCGCACGTCCTGCTCGCCGGTCACCGCGGCCGCCGCCCCGGACACCGCCCGGGCCGCGGCGAGCGTCTCGGTGCCGCGCAGCAGCGCCTTGCTGGGCATGCACGCCCAGTAGGAGCACTCGCCGCCGACGAGCTCGGCCTCCACCAGCACGGCGCTCAGCCCCCCGCGGACGACGACGTCGGCCACGTTCTCGCCGGTCGAGCCGGCCCCCACCACGACGACGTCGTACGTCCGCTCCGGAGTCACACGACCCATCCTGGCCGGTGTGGTCGACTGGCGGCCATGCCGGTCGACCCGACGGAGTACACCGCCGCCCTGCGGCAGTACGCGGCCGGGGTCGCGCTGCTCACGGTGCGCGACGGCATCGACGACGTCGGGACCACCGTCTCCTCGGTCATGAGCGTGTCCGCCGACCCGCCGCTGGTCGCCGTCGGGCTGACCGCGGGCGGCTACCCGCGGGAGGTCCTCGAGGACGTCGGCCGGTGCGCGCTCACCGTCCTGGCCGCCGGGCAGGCCATCCTGGCCAGCCGGTTCTCCTCGGCGGGGAGGCCCAGCGCGCGGCACCTGCTCGAGTCGGTGCCGTGGTCGCGGGCGCCGCACAGCGACGCGATCGTGCTGGACGCCGGCCTGGTCGCGCTCGACTGCCGGCTCGACCGGGTCGTGGAGGCCGGCGACCACGTGCTGGCGCTGCTGGAGGTGGCCGGCGTCCCGGTGCCGCCCGGCCCCGGCGACCCGCTGCTGCGGTTCCGCAGCCGCTACCTGGGCCTGCCGCCGTCCTGAGCGACGGTCCCGGCACGTCGCGGGGATAGCGTGCAGGGGCCATGACTGAGCAGCCCGCCCCGTCCCATGCCCTCCGCCGCGCGCTGGCCCGCGCCGAGCGGGGGGTGCCGCTCGACGCCGCCGAGGCCGAGGCGCTGCTTTCGGCCCGCGGCCTGGCCGAGGGTGAGCCCCTGGACCGGCTGCTGACCGCGGCCGGCCGGGTCCGCGACGCCGGCCTGGCCTCGGCCGGGCGGCCCGGGCTCGTCACCTACAGCCGCAAGGTGTTCATCCCCCTCACCCACCTGTGCCGGGACCGCTGCCACTACTGCACGTTCGTCACCACCCCGGGCGCGCTGCGCAGGGAGGGCAGGGCGCCCTTCCTGTCGCCGGACGAGGTGCTCGACATCGCCCGGGCCGGCGCCGCCCTGGGCTGCAAGGAGGCGCTGTTCACCCTCGGCGACCGGCCCGAGGCCCGGTGGCCGGTGGCCGCCGAGTGGCTGGAGGCGCACGGCTTCGACTCCACCCTGGGCTACCTGCGGGCGATGGCGATCCGGGTGCTGGAGGAGACCGGGCTGCTGCCGCACCTCAACCCCGGCGTCCTGTCGTGGGAGGAGGTGCAGCGGCTCAAGCCCGTCTCCGCGTCGATGGGGATGATGCTCGAGACGACGGCGACCCGGCTGTGGTCGGAGCCCGGTGGCCCGCACTTCGGCTCCCCGGACAAGGAGCCCGCCGTCCGGCTGCGGGTGCTCGAGGACGCCGGCCGCTCCGCCGTACCGTTCACCACCGGCGTGCTGCTGGGCATCGGCGAGACGCCGGCCGAGCGGGTGGACGCCGTCCTGCAGATCCGGGCCGCGCACGGGCGGCACGGGCACGTGCAGGAGGTGATCGTGCAGAACTTCCGCGCCAAGCCGCGCACGGCGATGGCCGCCGCCGACGACCTGGAGCTGCAGGAGTACGTCGCCGCGGTCGCCGTCGCCCGGCTGCTGCTGGGCCCCAAGGCGCGGGTGCAGGCGCCGCCGAACCTCTCCGACGCCGCGGAGCTGGGGCTGCTGCTGCGCGCCGGCGTGGACGACTGGGGCGGGGTGTCCCCGCTGACGCCGGACCACGTGAACCCCGAGCGACCCTGGCCGAACATCGAGAAGCTGGCCGCGCTCACCGCCGACGCCGGGTTCACCCTGCGCGAGCGGCTGGCCGCCCAGCCGCCGTACGTCGCCTTCCCCGAGCCGTGGCTGGACCCGCGGGTGCGCCCGCACGTCGCCGCGCTCGCCGGCCCCGACGGGCTGGCGGTGGAGGGCCGCATCCCGGCCGGGCTGCCGTGGCAGGAGCCGGACGAGGCGTGGACGTCGACCGGCCGGGTCGACCTGCACGTCGAGGTCGACACCACCGGCCGCACGACCGACCGGCGCAGCGACTTCGACGCCGTCTACGGCGACTGGGCCGAGCTGCGCGACCGGACGGTGAGCGCGCGCGACGGGCACTCCACCGCCCTGGCGGCGGGGGACCCGGAGGTGCGGGCGGCGCTGGCGCACGCCGAGCGCGACCCGGCCGGGCTCTCCGACGCGGAGTACCTGGCGCTGCTGGGCGCCGACGGGCCGGACCTGGAGGCACTCGTGGCGCTGGCGGACTCGGTCCGCCGCGACGTCAACGGCGACGACGTCACCTACGTCGTCAACCGGAACATCAACTTCACCAACGTCTGCTACACCGGCTGCCGGTTCTGCGCGTTCGCCCAGCGGCGCACCGACGCCGACGCCTACACGCTGTCGCTGGCCGAGGTCGGCGAGCGGGTCGACCGCGCGTGGGCGGCCGGCGCCACCGAGATCTGCATGCAGGGCGGCATCCACCCCGACCTGCCCGGCACCGCCTACCTGGACCTGGCGCGGGAGGTGAAGCGCCGGCAGCCCGGCATCCACCTGCACGCCTTCTCGCCCATGGAGATCGTCAACGGGTCGGCGCGCACCGGGCTGTCGTTCGCGGAGTTCCTCACCGCGGCCAAGGAGGCCGGCCTGGACTCGGTGCCGGGGACGGCGGCGGAGATCCTCGACGACGACGTCCGCTGGGTGCTCACCAAGGGCAAGCTGCCCGCCGCCACCTGGGTGGAGATCATCTCGACAGCGCACCGGGTGGGCATCCCGACGACGTCGACGATGATGTACGGCCACGTCGACACCCCGGCGCACTGGGTGGGCCACCTGCGCACGCTGGCCGCGATCCAGGACGACACCGGCGGGTTCACCGAGTTCGTGCTGCTGCCGTTCGTGCACCACAACGCGCCGATCTACCTGGCCGGCGTCGCCCGACCCGGGCCGACGGTGCGGGAGAACCGGGCGCTGCACGCGGTGGCCCGGCTGCTGCTGCACGGGCGGATCCCGAACATCCAGACCTCGTGGGTGAAGCTCGGCGACGCCGGCACCCAGGCGGTGCTCCGCGGCGGCGCCAACGACCTGGGCGGCACGCTGATGGAGGAGACGATCAGCCGGATGGCCGGCAGCGAGAACGGCTCGCTGAAGACCATCGCCGAGCTGGAGGCTATGGCCGCAGCGATCGGCCGGCCGGCGCGGCAGCGCACCACCGAGTACGGCACGCCGTCGGCCGAGCGGCTGGCCACCGCCCGCTCCGACGAGGGCCGGCGCAACCTGACCCTGTCGATCACCCCGGTCTGAGACGCGACGAGATCTGCACTCTCGTCACCATCAGCGGCTGATGGCGACGAGTGTGCAGATCTCGTCGGGCGGGACGTGCGACGTCAGCAGGAGTACCAGCCGCAGTCGGAGTCGTCGTAGTCGTAGCCGCCGTAGTAGTCGCTGTAGCCGCCCTCGAAGAGCCGGCTGACCGCGTCGTCGGACGACTCGCTGCCCGACGTGCCGACGACGATCGCGATCACCGTGGCGACCAGGGCGACCAGGCCGGCGACGGCGATGGTCCAGACCTGGGCCCGGTCCAGGCGCGGCGTGCGCGGCGCGGTGCCGGGCTGACCGGCGACGGCGGCCGGAGCGGGCACGGGCGCCCAGCCGGGCGCGGGGGCGTAGGCACCCTGCGGGTGGGTCGGCAGGGGCGAGGTGGCGGTCACGGGGGGGTCCTTCCTGACGGTGCGGGTCGTACGGGGGTCAGCGGGTCAGCAGCGGGGCGGGGTCGGGCGGAGGGGCGAGCGCCGGCTCGGCGGCGAGGGAGTGCTCGGCGGCCGGCTGGGGGCGGCCGAACAGGAAGCCCTGGGCGTGCGAGCAGGCGAGGTCGCCGAGCACGGCGCGCTGCTCCGGGGTCTCGACGCCCTCGGCGACGACCTCCAGACGGAGGCTGCGCGCGAGCTCGATGATCGAGGCGACCAGCGTCGTCGAGCGGCCGCCGGCGTCGAGGTCCTGCACGAAGCTGCGGTCGATCTTGATGATGTCGGCGGGCAGCCGGCGCAGGTAGGACAGGCTGGAGTAGCCGGTGCCGAAGTCGTCGATCGCGATCCGCAGGCCCAGCGCGCGCAGCGCCTGCAGCTGGCCGACGACCAGGTCGATGTCGCGGACGAGCACGCCCTCGGTGACCTCCAGGGTCAGCTGGCGGGGCGGCAGCCCGGTCCGCTCGAGCACCCGGCGCACGGTGGCGACGACGTCGTCGTCGGCCAGCTGCATCGGCGACAGGTTGACGGCCATGCCGATCGGGCGACCGGCCTCGGCCGACCAGACGACGGCCTGGAAGGCGGCCTCCTCCAGCACCCAGCGGCCGATCTCGACGATCAGGCCGCCCTCCTCGGCGAGGGGGATGAACTCCGTGGGCGAGACGACCCCGCGCTCGGGGTGCTCCCAGCGCAGCAGCGCCTCGTAACCGGTGGTGCGGCCGTCGGCCAGGACGATGGTGGGCTGGTAGTGCACCCGCAGCTGCCCGCAGGTGACGGCGCCGGCCAGGTCCTCCAGCAGCCGCGCCTTCTCCTCGGCCGCCTGGGCCATGCCGTCGGCGTAGTGGACCAGCCGGTTCTTGCCCAGCGCCTTGGCCATGTACATGGCCAGGTCGGCGTTGCGCAGCAGGACGCCGGCGTCCCGCTCGGGCGCGGTGGCGGTGCCCGCGGCGCCGATGCTGACGTGCGGCACCAGCGGGCGGCCGTCGATCAGCATCGGGTCGGCGAGCGCGGCGAGCATCCGCTGTCCCACCGCGGTGGCGACGTCCGAGCCCCCGGCGACGACGACGGCGAACTCGTCGCCGCCGATGCGTGCGACCTGGTCGCCGGGCCGCACGCAGCCGCTCAGCCGCCGGGCGATCCCGGTGAGCAGCTCGTCGCCGGCGGCGTGGCCGCGGGAGTCGTTGACGTCCTTGAAGTCGTCGAGGTCGAGGAACAGGATGCTGACCTCGCCGGAGGTGCGGGCCAGCAGCCGGTCGGTCGTCTCCACCAGCAGCGTGCGGTTGGCCAGCCCGGTCAGCGGGTCGCGCAGGCCCTGCTGCTCGTTGAGCCGCCACGCGGCCAGGTGCGCCAGGCTCGCGGCCAGCACGAAGCCGGCGTGGATGCCGGCCCAGGTCCACGGGTGGGCGTGGGCGTCCGCGTGCCCGAAGACCGAGTGCGGCAGCAGCGTCCCGAGCACGCCGTGGTGCGCGGTGACCACGAGCAGCGCGATGCCGAAGGGCACCCAGCTCTGGTACAGCGAAACGAGGCCGATGACGACGAAGAAGTGGAAGTGGGCCTCGGTCTGGCCGTTCATCAGGTAGACGAGCAGCACCGACGCGGCCAGCAGGCTCAGCGTGGCGGCCGCGGCGCGCACCGTGCGCCCGGCGCCGGGCAGCAGCGCGAAGGCCAGCGGGTAGGCCACCGCCGCCGTCTCCAGGACAGCGGCCAGCGGCCCCTCGCCCAGGGCGAGGGCGAGCACGCCGAGCGCTCCCGCCTGGGCCCCGGCGACCGCGAGGACGATCCGGTGCCGGCGGCGCCAGACGTCGTCGGGCAGCGCGCGACCCTCGGGCAGGAGGGCGGCGAGGCGTCCGGGCAGGGTCAGGCTCACGTCGTGCCCATCGGCCTCGCGGGGGCGGTGCTCCAACGCCGGGACCTCGGTCCTCACCCCCCGGGGTGAACCGGCGGAGTGCGCGAGCGGAGGTTTCCTGCCCCCTCGCACTCCGGTACTCCCCCGCCGTGGCTGCGACCGTGGTGGTGGACCTGGACCGGGTGCTGCTCTCCGGGGACGCGGCGACGCTGTTCCTGCGCGGCGCGCTGGCGGGCTCGCCCGGCCGGGCCGGGCCGCTGCTGCCGGCCGCGCCGCTGCTGCTCGCCGGCAGCGCGCTGCCCTGGACCCGGCCGCTCGCGGCCCGCGCGCTGACCCGGCTGGCCCTCGGCCGGAGGCCGCGGGTGGGGGACGTCGCCGCGGCCTACCGCCGGGCCGTGGTCGCGCGGCCGGAGTCGGTGGTCGCCGAGGCGGTCGCCTGCGTGCGGCGGCACCAGGCGGCGGGGGACGTCGTGGTCGTGGCCACCGGCTGCGAGCAGCGGCTCGCCGAGGGCTTCCTGGCCGCGGCCGGCCTGGGCGACCTCGAGGTGGTCGGCTCGGCCACCGCCGGCCGGCCGCCGTTCGTCCGCCGCGCGATGGGGCCGGAGAAGGTGGCGATGCTGCGCGAGCGCGGTCACCCGCCGCCGTGGCGGGCGGTGTACAGCGACAGCGACTCGGACCTGCCGCTGTTCCGCGGCGCCGAGCGACCGGTGCTCGTCAACGCCTCGCCCCGCGCCGCCGCGCGGGTGCGCGCCGCGCTCGGCCGGCCGGTCGACGTCCTGACCTGGCGGTGAGGCGTCGGCGACCGCCGACGGGGTAGGGCGCTGCGGTGCGCGCGATCGCCTACACCGAGAACGGCGGCCCCGAGGTGCTGCGGCTGACCGACGTCCCCGCCCCCGAGCCCGGGCCCGGCGAGGTCCTGGTCCGGCTCGCCGTCGCCGGGGTCAACCCCACCGACTGGAAGGCCCGCCGCGGCACCCCGCCGGCCGGCGGCACCCAGGTGCCCGGCCAGGACGGCGCGGGCACCGTCGAGGCGGTCGGCCGGGGCGTGGACCCGGCGGTGGTCGGCCAGCGGGTGTGGGTGTGGGAGGCGGCCTGGCAGCGCCCGCACGGGACGGCGGCCGAGTACACCGTCGTCCCCGCGCGGCAGACCGTGCTGCTCGGCGCCGACGCCTCCGTCGAGCTCGGCGCGGCGCTGGGCATCCCGTTCCTCACCGCGCACCGCTGCCTGACCCTGGGCGAGTCGGTCCCCGACCGGCTCGGTCCCGGCTCGCTGACCGGGCGCACGGTGCTGGTGCAGGGCGGCGCCGGCGCGGTCGGCAACGCGGCGATCCAGCTGGCGCGCTGGGCCGACGCCACGGTGATCGCCACGGTCAGCAGCCCGCGCAAGGCGCAGCTGGCCGCGGCGGCCGGCGCCTCGCACGTCGTCGACTACCGGCAGCAGGACGTGGTCGCCCTCGTCCGCGAGGTGGCGCCGCACGGCGTCGACACGATCGTGGAGGTGTCCGCCGCGCGGAACGCCGCCGTCGACGCGCAGGTGATCGGCATGCACGGCGCGGTGGCGATGTACGCCGACGACGGCGGCGCGGAGGTGACGATCCCGGTCCGGGCGCAGATGGGCCCCAACGCCCGGTGGAACTTCGTGTTCGTCTACACCGTGCCCGCGCGGGCCAAGGTGCTGGCCGTGGAGGACGTGAACGCGGCCGTGCTGGACGGCGCCGTCCGCGTCGGGGAGGACGCCGGGCTGCCGCTGCACGTGTACCCGCTGGCCGAGACGGCGCAGGCGCACCGCGCGGTCGAGGAGGGCGCGGTCGGCAAGGTGCTGATCGACGTCACGGCGTGAGCGGAGTCGCTCGAGCGCGGTTTCCGCGCTCGAGC